>NZ_CP104064.1:4200000-4500000 GCF_026651605.1 Alicyclobacillus dauci
GCATACGCATCGACTGCAGTCTGTACCACGTATACGGTTTAGGCTTCTCCGCTTTCGCTCGCCACTACTTACGGAATCGCGTTCGCTTTCTTTTCCTCGAGGTACTTAGATGTTTCAGTTCCCTCGGTTGCCTCCGCACAGCTATGTATTCACTGTACGGTACTAGCGCTTCTCACTAGCAGGTTTCCCCATTCGGACATCCACGGATCAATGCTCGCTTACAGCTCCCCGTGGCATTTCGGTGTTCGCCCCGTCCTTCTTCGGCTCTTGGCGCCTAGGCATCCTCCGTGCGCTCTTTCTAACTTCACCGTTTTGACTTCATAACCGCCTAAACAGTTACTCCATCTATACTTCCCGGTTACGTTAACCTGTTACTCGCATTTCGGTTACCGGTTTTACTTCATTCGAGGTTGTTCCATATTCAGTTGCCAAGGTACCTTGAGTTTACCTAGCCACTAAGGGCTTTGGCTCCCTCAAAACTAAACACATTCCCACGTCCTGAAAGGGTGTTTCTCCGTAGAAAGGAGGTGATCCAGCCGCACCTTCCGATACGGCTACCTTGTTACGACTTCACCCCAATCATCAACCCCACCTTCGGCGGCTGGCTCCGATACAGGTTACCTCACCGACTTCGGGTGTTGCCGACTCTCGTGGTGTGACGGGCGGTGTGTACAAGGCCCGGGAACGGATTCACCGCGGCATGCTGATCCGCGATTACTAGCAATTCCGGCTTCATGCAGGCGAGTTGCAGCCTGCAATCCGAACTACGAACGGCTTTTTAGGTTTCGCTCCACCTCGCGGCTTCGCTTCCCGTTGTACCGCCCATTGTAGCACGTGTGTAGCCCAGGACATAAAGGGCATGATGATTTGACGTCATCCCCGCCTTCCTCCGACTTACGCCGGCAGTCACCTGTGAGTCCCCATCTTTACATGCTGGTAACACAGGTCAAGGGTTGCGCTCGTTGCGGGACTTAACCCAACATCTCACGACACGAGCTGACGACAACCATGCACCACCTGTCACCTCTGCCCCGAAGGGAAGGTACATCTCTGCACCTGTCAGAGGGATGTCAAGCCCTGGTAAGGTTCTTCGCGTTGCTTCGAATTAAACCACATGCTCCACTGCTTGTGCGGGCCCCCGTCAATTCCTTTGAGTTTCAGTCTTGCGACCGTACTCCCCAGGCGGAGTGCTTATTGGGTTTCCTTCGGCACTGGGGTGTGTCCCCCCAACACCTAGCACTCATCGTTTACGGCGTGGACTACCAGGGTATCTAATCCTGTTTGCTCCCCACGCTTTCGTGCCTCAGCGTCAGTCACTGTCCAGCAAGGCGCCTTCGCCACTGGTATTCCTCCACATATCTACGCATTTCACCGCTACACGTGGAATTCCCCTTGCCTCTCCAGCACTCAAGTTGCGCAGTTTCCAGAGCAATCCCAAGGTTGAGCCTTGGACTTTCACTCCAGACACACGTAACCGCCTACGCACGCTTTACGCCCAGTGATTCCGGACAACGCTTGCCCCCTACGTATTACCGCGGCTGCTGGCACGTAGTTAGCCGGGGCTTCCTCACTCGGTACCGTCTCACAAGGAGCTTTCCACTCTCCTTGTCTCTCTCCCCGAGCAACAGAGCTTTACAACCCGAAGGCCTTCTTCGCTCACGCGGCGTTGCTCCGTCAGGCTTGCGCCCATTGCGGAAGATTCCCTACTGCTGCCTCCCGTAGGAGTCTGGGCCGTGTCTCAGTCCCAGTGTGGCCGGTCACCCTCTCAGGTCGGCTACGTATCGTCGCCTTGGTGAGCCGTTACCTCACCAACTAGCTAATGCGCCGCGGGCTCCTCTACCAGTGATGCATTTGCATCTTTCAATTCGCGAAGATGCCTTCGCGAATGTTATCCAGCATTAGCACCCGTTTCCGAGTGTTATTCCAGTCTGGTAGGCAGATTGCCCACGTGTTACTCACCCGTCCGCCGCTGACATCCGAAGATGTCCGCTCGACTTGCATGTATTAGGCACGCCGCCAGCGTTCGTCCTGAGCCAGGATCAAACTCTCAATAAATGTTACTGGCGTTTCGCCAGATTGTTATCCGTTTGTCGTGACAACCGAAGTTGTCTCGACTGAAACTTTCAGGCGTGGTGTGTTTAGTTTTCAAGGAACCAAATCAATCAGTGCCGTCGAAGCGGCGAGAAATAATATACCATGAATCGATGTCCATTGTCACTGGTAAGTTCTGCATTCGCTCTCGCGTTCCGTGTCTCCGAGTGAACTATCGAAGCTCATCTATCTGAGACAAGCTATCCAACTCAATTCGCAAACCGAACCGCGAACAAATGCGCCAGTGACGCGGTATATTGTGCCGTTCTGAAAGAGAAGCGTCAGAAGCGACGTCGATTAATATATCACCGATCGCTGGGCGGTGTCAACATGAATCGTGGATTTTCGTAGAAAATCGACAAAATGGTGTAGAAACCGCGTATCGACGGGGATCTACGTCGACACGCGGTGGAGGTTAGGCGGGGTGCCTGGGCGTGGCTTTGCGGTGGCGGGATCGAACAAGTTCGCTGATGACAATACCGAAGAGAATGAGGATCACGCCGGACCAGCGGGACCAGGCGATGGCTTCTTGATCGATGACCCAGGCGCCGAAAACAGCTGTCGGCAACTCGATGGTGCCGAGGACGCCGGCCATGCGGCCGCCGATGCGTGGGATAGAGATCAAAATGAGCATGGTCGGAAGGATTTGACTCAAAAAGGCAACCCAGCCTCCCCAATAGAAGACGGCTGCCGGCCGTGTGACCATGGCGTGAAACATGTCCCCTGGCGGAAACGGGATGAACATGAGCAGTGTTGCGACCGTGACGACGAGGGCGGATCGGACTTGGGGGGAAACGGCCGGATCGTTGTACTCTGATAAATAGAGGTTCAACGCGTAGGCGAGAGCCGACAACAATCCGAGCCCCACAGCCCACAGTGGCATGTGATGCCAGTCGGACATTTTGAGACCGACTGCCAAAGCCGTACCTATGAGGATGACAATGAGACCGATCCATTTGAACAAACTAGGCCAACGGCGTTTGACGATGATGTCGATCACGACAGTCATCCAAGCGAACTGAAAGAGAAGAATGATACCAAGAGATGCGGGCAATACCGTCAGCGCTCTGTAGTAACAGTAACTTACGGCGGCGTTGCAAATGCCGATCACGACGATTAAAAGCCACTGGGATCGGCGAATTGATGCGCCTTTGTGGCGGAAGAGAGCGATGATCCACAAGACGACAAACGCGAGGACATACTGGATGTCCGTCATGGCCTGTACGCTGAGTCCATGTGCGTAGGACAGCCGAAGTAGCGGTGATACGAAACCGTAGCTGGCACCAGCAACCAGCATCATGAGCATATATAATGGCACCTTACCGTGCACCTCCTCGCAGAAAAACCGGGCGTCTACACCCGGTTCAAACAAGGAGTATCATACCCGATGGAAACTAGCGCTGCCAATTGTGTGCGATGTCGCGGCGATACTGCATTTCGGCGAAGTGCGCCTGCGTGATATTGGCATATACCCACTTCACGGCCGATGGGATATCTTGTCCCACCGCGCTCACCGTGATCACACGCCCGCCCGCTGTGACGAGTTGGCCGTTCTCAATCGTCGTGCCAGCGTGAAACAGACGAATATCCTCGGGTGTTTCGGTGGAGAGTTGAATGGGGGTGCCGTGATCGGACTTGGCTGGATATTCTCCTCCCGCCAATACGACACAAACGGACGCGGCATCCTGCCATTTGACGTTCACAGCACTCAACTCGTCGTGGGCAGTGGCCCACATGATTTCGAGCAAGTCTGATGACAGGAGTGGGAGGACGACTTCCGTTTCGGGATCGCCGAAGCGTGCGTTGAACTCGATGACTTTCGGGCCGTCGTGTGTGATCATGAGCCCAACGTACAGAACTCCTCGGTACGTGATACCTTGTTTATTGAGCGCCTGAAGCGTCGGCCGAACAATCTTATCAGTCACATAGGGTGTCCAGTTTCGCTCGAGAAACACGGGAACAGGGCAAAAAGCACCCATGCCTCCAGTGTTTGGCCCCTGGTCACCTTCACCTACGCGCTTGAAGTCCCGCGCTGGCAGCATAGGAACGACCGTATCCCTGTCCACGAAGTACATGAGTGAAACTTCTTCACCAACCAAAAATTCCTCGATGACGACCTTGTGGCCAGACGCGCCGAAGCGATTTCCTTCCAGCATGTCGCGGATGGTGGCGTCTGCCTGGTCCTCGGTGTCCACAATGACGACGCCTTTACCGGCAGCCAAGCCGTCCGCTTTGATGACCACGGGAAACGCCAGCGTGCGGACATATGACATCGCCTTCGAGGCGTCCGTAAAGGCCTCAAATTTCGCCGTCGGGACGTCGGCCTCTTTCATGACAGATTTGGAATACGCCTTTGACGACTCCAGTTGAGCTGCCGCCGCTGATGGCCCAAACGCGGGGATGTCAACGGCGGCGAGGGCGTCTACCAGCCCTTCCGCGAGCGGCTGTTCTGGACCGACGACGATAAAGTCGATCGATTCATGTTGTGCCCAGGTGATGAATTGGGCGTGATCGCTTGGGGACACGTCCACCTTCGCAGCCAGGTCCCACATACCCGGGTTCCCCGGGACCGTGTACAGGACAGGATGGAGTGGACTCTGGGATAATTTCCACGTGATTGCGTGCTCGCGTGCGCCGCTTCCGATGATGGCCACGCGAGGATGCTGCTTGAGCTGTTGCATTCGCAAAGTCACTCCTCAGTGGTAAAAGTGGCGTTGCCCTGTCATGATCATGGCGATGCCATACTCGTCTGCCGCTTTGACACTTTCCTCATCGCGCAGCGATCCGCCCGGCTGCACGATGGCTGTGACGCCCGCTTTCGCCGCAACTTCAACGGTGTCTGGCATTGGGAAGAACGCGTCCGATCCCATCACGCTGCCCTTTGCCTTCGATCCCGCCTGTTCCACCGCGATTTTCGCTGCCCCGACACGGTTCATCTGGCCCGCACCGACCCCGAGCGTCTGAACGGCATTCGTGAGCACGATGGCGTTCGATTTGACAAACTGAACCGCACGCCAAGCAAACCGGAGGGCATTCAGCTCATCTTCTGTCGGTTGACGTTTCGTGACAACTTTCCATGTGACCGGCGTAAAACCTTGGTCGACCTCTTGCACTAAGAAGCCCCCGGACACGCGTCTCCACGTAGTGGCACCTGTCTTCCAGAGGGGTTGACTCATATCCACAGTGAGCAGGCGAAGATTCTTCTTTTTACTGAGGATGGACTTCGCGTCGTCCGTAAATGACGGCGCGATGATGATCTCAAGGAACAGCTTGGCCAATCGATCCGCCAGCGGACCATCCACCTCGCGGTTCAACGCGACAATGCCGCCAAAAATGGATACCGGATCTGCTTCCTGTGCCCTGGTATACGCTTCTTCAATTGTTGAACCCAAACCGATGCCGCAGGGATTCATGTGTTTCACAGCGACAACAGTCGGCTGGCCAAAGTCGTCGAAGCCGCGAAGAATATTGAGTGCGGCGTCAGCGTCTTGAATGTTGTTGTACGACAACTCCTTGCCTTGAAGCTGCACAGCTCGGGCAATGGTGGCAGTCGTCGCATTCGGTTCCATATAGAAGTGTGCCTGTTGATGAGGATTTTCGCCATAACGCAGGGACTGTCGACTCACCCCCTCCATCATCATGACACCAGGCCAATCACCCGCTTCCTCCGCCGTTTCTGCATTCTGAGCCGAAGCCGGCTTTGCGAGATATTCCGCAACGAGATAGTCGTAGTGCGCCGTTGTGCGAAATACTTTGGCCGCAAAAGCGCGACGGAATGCACTGTCCACTCGGTTTTCGCGCAGGGCGGAAATGACGGGTGTGTAATCGGCGGGATCGACAACGGGAAGGACGAACTGATGGTTCTTGGCGGCGGATCGCAACATCGATGGACCGCCGATGTCGATCATCTCAATCGCAAGCTCATCCGCCACATCTGGGCGTTTGGTGGTTTCTTCGAAGGGGTAGAGGTTGACGACGACGAGATCGATACATTCAATATCGAGCCGATCCAATTGTGCCATGTGCCGTTCATTGTCGCGGCGAGCCAACAGCCCTCCGTGAATTTTCGGATGCAATGTCTTGACACGCCCGTCCAAAATCTCTTCAAACCCTGTGTACGATTCGACTGTCGTGACAGACAGACCATTCTCCGTCAGGTGCCGCGCTGTGTTTCCCGTGGAGAGAATACTGTAACCCAGTTCCTGCAGTGCTTGACAGAAGGGGATGATGCCTTCCTTGTTAAACACGCTGACCAGTGCCCACTTTTTCACGAATTCATCTCACTCCTTAAGGTCCCGAAGCACCCGTTGGTCATCGACGTCGATGCGACGTGGCGACAATCGATACTCGGACACCCTTTTATGTATTGTCCGAGGGAACGCTTCCGTCCCCACCGGTCGATTCACTCTGTAAACGTAACAACTTGGTCTCCCTCGACCACTCGGCCGATACGGTAAACCGTCTCTCCGAGCTCCGTGAGTGCAGTGGTGACGGCATACGCCTCACCCTCCGGCACAACGAGGACATACCCGATGCCCATATTCCAGACGCGCGCGGCTTCAGGGAAGGCCATACCACTGCGACCGAGCAACCACTGGAAGACGTTTGGCAGCGGCCAAGCGTTTCTGTCGATCTCGACCGCCGTTCCACCCGGCAGCACACGCGGAATGTTTTCGTTCAATCCGCCACCGGTAATATGCGCCATTGCATGCACCGGTAAGCGTCGTTCGAGGAGAGAGAGGATAGAACGAACGTAGATGCGCGTCGGCCGCAGAAGTGTTTCAGCAACCGTTTCGTTTTCGCCCGGAAATGGGTCTGTCCACTGTAAACCGGCGTCCGTCACCAATTTGCGCACGAGGCTGTAACCGTTGCTGTGCGGACCCGTCGACGCGAGACCGAGCACCACATCACCGGGGCGAACATTCGCGCCGTCAATCATCTGACTCCGATTGACAACCCCGACGGCAAAGCCAGCTACGTCGTACTCACCACCCGCGTACATGCCGGGCATTTCGGCTGTTTCACCGCCGACCAGTGCCGCACCAGCCATTTCGCATCCCGCCGCAATACCGGCGACAACCGCTTCCGCCACATCCACGTCCAGTTTGCCTGTCGCAAGGTAGTCGAGAAAATACAGCGGCTCGGCACCGATTGTTAAGATGTCGTTCACGCACATCGCCACACAATCGATCCCGATGGTGTCATGTTTGTCTGCCGCAAACGCCACTTTCAACTTCGTGCCCACGCCGTCCGTTCCCGAGACGAGGACGGGTTCTGGGAAGCGAGTCAGATCCAGTGCGAATCCGCTGGCAAAACCACCGATTTGGCCCAGGACCTCGGGCCGCTTGGTTCGCTGCGACAAGGCCTTGTATCGCGAGGCTGCTTCGTTGCCGGCCGCGATATCGACGCCGGCATCTTTGTACAAATCCATTCGCTCAACCTCCCACGTGCACGAGTTCGTGATGCGCCTCTTTCAGCCCGGAGTCAACTAACTCAGTCGGATAATTGCGGGTAAAGCACGCGTTGCAAAACGGAACATTCGTCGTACCGGAAAAACCGAACCCTTCCATGAGTTCATCCACCGTGAGAAACGCCAAGCTGTCTGCCTCTATCATCCCGCAAATCTCCCCGACATCATGCGTCGATGCGATGAGTTGGTCGGCCGTCGCCGTGTCGATCCCGTAATGGCACGGACTCACGTACGGCGGACTGGAAATGCGAACGTGTACTTCCGATGCGCCGGCGGATCGAAGAAGTTGCACGATCCGCCGCGAAGTCGTCCCCCGCACGATAGAGTCGTCGATGAGCACGACCCGCTTGCCTTCGACAATGGATCGCACGGCATTGAGCTTTAGTCGAACACCCGTGTCACGCAACTCTTGTGAAGGTTGAATAAACGTACGGGCGATATACTTGTTCTTGATGAGACCCATTTCGTACGGAATCCGGCTTTCTTCCGCATAACCAGCGGCTGCCGAGATACTGGAGTCGGGAACGCCAATGACAATGTCGCCATCCGCAGGATGAAGCTTCGCGAGGATTCTGCCCAGGCGTTTGCGAACCGTGTGCACGTTCCAGCCATCCACGTCGCTGTCAGGCCGCGCAAAGTACACGTGTTCAAACGTGCACATCCGACGCTGACGGCGAACTGCAAAGCGACGAGATGACATACCGTCTGGTCCGATGTGGATCAGTTCGCCCGGCTCGACGTCGCGCACGAGCGTTGCACCGATGGTCTCCAAAGCGCACGACTCGGACGCCACGACGTATGCGTCGCCGAGCTGTCCCAAAACCATGGGGCGGAGGCCGAGCGGATCGCGAACGGCGATCAGTTCGTCATTGCCCAGAATAACGACTGCAAAGCCTCCCGTGATTTGCTTCGCAGCCGCTTCAACAGCGTCCGCCAAGCTGTCAGCGTTCGCCTTGGCGATGAGGTGCGCGATGACTTCCGTGTCAGTCGTCGTCTGGAAGAGACTTCCTTCCTGTTCAAGCCGGATGCGAAGCCACTTCGCGTTGACGAGATTCCCGTTGTGGGCGATGGCGAAATTGCGGGTATGGGTGCTCAGCGTGATCGGCTGAGCGTTTTGAATGGTGTTCGCCCCCGCCGTGGAATAGCGCACGTGCCCAATTGCCGCATGTCCGTTTAGGTTCTCCAGTTCACCCTGTTTGAACACGTCAGCCAAAAGCCCAAGCCCTTTGTGGCTGTACATCCGGTTGCCGTCTGTCGACGCGATGCCGGCTGCTTCTTGACCCCTGTGCTGCAATGCCACGAGCCCGTAATACGTCAGCGCAGAAGACTTACTGTGCGCATAGATTCCGAAGACGCCGCACTCTTCTTGCGGACGATCCGGCCGATTGTCCACCGTTTCCATTTGCATGTTGTCCACAAAGGCTCTCCCCTTCCGACAGTCTCAGTTCGCGACGGTGGTCAGCGCATTCGACGCAAGTTTTTCTGGAATCGATTGCTCAAACCGTTCCCGCAAATGCTGCAAACTCATTTTAGCGACGACATTTCCACCTTGCGCAACCGTGATGTGGTCGCCGGACAGCTGACCGAGGCGCGCCACTGGTACGCCATACCTTTCTGCACGAGCGATAAGCTCCGGCGCCATGTTTTCGGCCACCGCGACGACAATGCGCCCTTGCGCTTCGGAAAACAGCCACCCGGTAGCGTTGATTTTGTCTGCAAGCGTGATGGAAATCCCGTTACCGCACCCGAGACATACCTCGGCCACCGTGACTGCCAGCCCACCTTCGCTCACATCGTGTGCAGACTCCAGGATGTCGTCCTGGGCCAGTTCCAACATCAAGCTGTGCAGTGCTGCTTCTTCGTTCAAGTTGACGTACGGTCCGTCCCCGACGGGCCGACCGCATGCCATTTCAGCGTAAAGCGTTCCGTCCAAGGAATCGTCCTCGCGTCCCAACAAGAACAACTGTGTATCCTTTACCGCGGCAGGCGCACTTGGCACCCGATGCCCGATCCCGCTAATCACCCCAACCGCCCCAACAACAGGCGTTGGCTGGATATCGACGCCGCTCGATTGGTTGTACAAGCTCACGTTTCCGCTCACGACCGGAGCTCCGAGCTTTTCACAAGCCGCCGCCATACCGTCGACGGCATCGCTCAACTGGCGCATGATCTCTGGCTTCTCCGGATTTCCGAAGTTGAGACAGTTCGTGATAGCGAGTGGCTTCGCACCGACGGTCGCAAGGTTCCGCACCGCTTCCGCCACGGCGATTTGCCCCCCGCGATACGGATTCAAGTAGACGTATCGACTGTTTCCGTCCGTCGTCATGGCAATTGCCTTGTCTTGCCCGGGCACTTTTACGAGGGCCGCGTCGTGCCCCGGTCCGAAAACGGTTGACGTTCGCACGGAAGAATCGTACTGACGGTAAACCCAGCTCTTGTCCGCAACACTCGGATGCGCCATTAACTCCAACCACGACTCCAATATCGAGTTTGCAAATGCGGACGGGATCGCCGTGCTGGTCTGCGCATCCGCGTTGCCGAGGGACCGCTCATAAACAGGCGCTTCATCAACCAGCGCGCTGACCGGCATCTCAGCGACCACTTCGCCCTTCCAGAACAGGCGAAGATAGCCGTCGTCGGTCACACGGCCCACGTTCGCCACTTCGAGTCCAAACCGGCGGAAGATCTCGAACGCTACATCTTCGTGCCCACGCTCCAAGACAACGAGCATTCGTTCTTGCGATTCGGACAGCATCATCTCATACGGGGTCATGCCTGTTTCGCGAACGGGCACATCATCGAGAATCATCTCGATCCCGCCCCCAGCCCGACTCGCCATCTCCGCCGAAGACGATGTCAGACCCGCAGCACCCATGTCTTGAATGCCGACGACCGCACCCGACGCGATGAGTTCAAGGCAAGCCTCCATAAGCAGCTTGCCGAGGAAGGGATCGCCAACTTGGACGGCGGATCGTTCTTTGGCATGTGGGTCTTCCGCCGAAGCAAACGTCGCCCCGTGAATTCCATCACGACCCGTGCGGGCACCCACGACGAACACCGGGTTGCCGACGCCGCTGGCCGTCCCGCGCATGATCTCGTCCGCTGGCAGGATGCCAACACACATCGCGTTGACGAGTGGATTGTCGCGGTACGTGGGACTAAACTGAACCTCTCCACCGACCGTCGGGATACCTACGCAGTTCCCGTAGCCCCCGATGCCAGCAACCACCTGTTCGAACAGATACCGTGTTCGCGCATCGTCGAGGGGGCCAAAGCGAAGGCTGTTCAGAAACGCGATAGGGCGTGCACCCATGGTAAAGATGTCTCGCAGAATGCCCCCTACGCCTGTTGCAGCCCCTTGGTACGGCTCCACCGCCGACGGGTGATTGTGACTCTCCATTTTGAAGGCAACGGCCAGTCCATCGCCGATGTCGACGACGCCTGCATTTTCACCAGGTCCTTGCAAAACCTGCGGACCGGTTGTGGGGAATCGGCGAAGATGGACCTTGGAACTTTTATAACTGCAGTGCTCCGACCAGAGAACACCAAATATGCCTGTTTCGACGTAGTTCGGGAGACGACCTAGCTTCGCGGACACTTGGTCATATTCAGCTTCAGTCAGACCAAGCTTCAAATAGATTCGCTCGTCGCGAATTTGTTCAGCGGTTGGCTGTTGCAAGATGGGCACCCTCCTCTACGTAGCGATGCATCGACAAAAACAAACGGCGTCCATCTTCGGATCCCATGAACTCCGTCACAGCCCGTTCCGGGTGCGGCATGAGTCCGAGAATGGTATTCGATGGGCTGATGACACCCGCAATATCTTCTATCGATCCGTTTGGATTCGCAGCATACCGAAAAGCAATTCGAGAAGTCTTCTCAAGGTCAGCAAGTTGAGTGGAGTCGGTGACATATCGACCTTCACCGTGCGCGATAGGAATGCGAATTCGTTCGCCAATTTGATAATCCATCGTGAACGGACTCGTGTTGTTTTCCACGACGAGTTCCGTCATCTCGCAGCGAAACTGCAAATGATCATTGCGTAACAGTGCGCCCGACAAGAGGTGTGATTCGGTCAGCACTTGAAACCCATTGCAAATACCGAGGATGAGTTTGCCGTTGGCGGCTTCTTTTTTCACAGCCTCCATGACGGGCGAAAACCGCGCAATCGCGCCACCTCGCAAATAGTCTCCGTAGGAAAAGCCGCCTGGTAACACAATGGCGTCGTATTGGTTCAAGTCGGTTGCGTCGTGCCAAACGAGATCGCACGTGTCTCCCGTGACATCGCGAATGGCGTTTGCTGCGTCCTCATCACAATTCGATCCCGGAAACACAATCACCGCCCACTTCATTCGGCAACGAGCTCCTTTAACGTAAATGCGAACGTCTCCATCACCGGGTTCGACAGGACCCGCTCACACATTTCCTGCGTCCTTAATTCCGCCTCGGCTTCGCTTTCTGCCTGAACCGTCAGTTGCATGTACTTGCCAATGCGCAAGTCGCTCGCTTCGGCGTAACCGAGCGTGTGCATTGCTTGTTCGACAGCGTGACCCTGCGGGTCAAAAACGGATGGTTTTAACCAAACACGCACTTCTACGGAATAGGTCTTCACTCTGATTGCCCCTCTCTCAGTGATGTGAGCCGTGCAAAGACTTCTTGGTACGCGTCCTCGACACCGCCAAGATCTTGCCGAAAACGATCCTTATCCAGTTTTTTACGAGTCTCACTATCCCAAAGACGGCACGTGTCCGGAGAAATTTCATCCGCAAGAATGATTTCACCTTCGCTCGTCCGCCCGAATTCCAACTTGAAGTCAACCAGGATGAGGCCACTTGCTAGAAACCGCTGCTGCAGCAACCTATCGATTTTGATTGCCTGATTGCGAAGTTCCGTTAACTCCGCACGTGTTGCCAGGCCCAAAATGAGGGCATGCTCATCGGTAATCAGGGGATCGCCCAGTTCGTCGTTCTTGTAGTAGAACTCAACGAGGGGATAAGGCAGTTCCTCCCCTTCCGCCACACCCAGGCGTTTAGAAAAGCTCCCGGCCGCAATATTGCGCACGACCACTTCGATAGGAACGATGTCCACTTTTCGCACGAGCGTCTCCCGTTCCGACAGTTGCTCAAGTAAATGGGTTTTGATGCCGTTCTCTCCCAAATAGGCAAACAGCAGATTGGTCAGTTGATTGTTAATCGCACCCTTACCAATGATTTGGCCCTTCTTCAAACCATTGAACGCGGTCGCGTCATCTTTATAGGAAACTTTCACGACCGAGGCATCATCCGTTGCAAAGACTCGTTTTGCTTTTCCCTCATATAAAAGCGTACCCGCTGTTACCATTGCCGGAAGCCCCTTTCTTTTGCATGGTGTGGTGTGTGCGTTGGCAGGCGGTGCTCGCGGGCCACGGTGTGGCCGGCAGGATCGCGGTGACGGGTGACGGCGAACGGTGCGCGGCGGGCCGCAGAGTTGGCCGCGGGTGGCGGCGGATGGCCGGGGTAGGTTGCCCGACGATAGCCGACGGGAATAAGCGACCAATGTTCCCTTGTTGCCCACGAGCCGAGCGATGCATGTAGATAAAGGAACTGTGTTCCCGTAACCCGCCACTCTCCCGCTTTTCATTCGCCGAATTCGCTATCAGTGGAACCTAAGTTTCTTACTCACGCGAAAAGCACGCCGGATCGCAGAACAAGGTAACTGTCTTCTCTTATCCGCGGCCCTCGGCCGCCTGGGCCGTCGGCCAGGCCCTCCGGGGCCTAAGCCCCCCCGGCAAGCCCCAGGCCCGGGCCCCTCCAGCCGACAGCCAGCTCCGCCCCTCGGCCACATAGCCCGTACTCCCTACAACCCGAGACGTTCAAAAATCGTGTCGACGTGCTTTATGTGGAACGCTGGATCAAAACAATCGTCGATTTGCTCTTGCGTCAAATAAGACGTAATCGTCTTCGAACCCTCTACCAAGCCCTTGAACGACGTGCCTTCTTCCCACGCTTGCATGGCGAGCGGTTGCACCGTGTCGTAGGCCGTTTCGCGAGATAGGCCTGCGTCGATGAGCGTCGTCAGTACGCGTTGAGAGAAGACCAGTCCGTGCGTGCGGTCCATGTTGCGACGCATGTTTTCCGGATAGACGTGCAAGTCAGAGAGAATGCGATTCATCCGGTTCAGCAAGTAGTCCGTAAGAATCGTTGCATCCGGCAGGACGACACGCTCGACGGAGGAGTGACTGATGTCGCGTTCGTGCCACAGCGGTACATCCTCCAGAGCCGGTATCACATAGCCGCGCATGACGCGTGACAAACCGGAAATCTGCTCACAGGAGACCGGGTTGCGTTTGTGCGGCATGGCGGAGGAGCCTTTTTGGCCTTTGTAGAACGGCTCTTCTACCTCGCGCACTTCCGATTTTTGCAAGGCGCGGATTTCCGTGGCGATTTTGTCGAGCGTCGTTGTGATCAATGACAGCGTGAAGATGAATTCAGCATGCCGATCACGCTGCAGCGTTTGCGTGCTGATAGGTGCTGGTTTGATACCGAGGCGATCGCAGACGGCGGCTTCGATCCGCGGATCCACGTTGGCGTACGTCCCGACTGCGCCGGAGATTTTGCCATACCGCATGCGTTCGCACGCTGCGTCGAAGCGCTCCAAGTTCCGCGTGATCTCGGCATACCAAAGGGCTGCCTTCAAACCGAATGTGGTCGGCTCTGCGTGCACACCGTGGGTGCGCCCCATCATGACTGTATATTTGTGCTCCTTGGCGAGCTTTGCGACTGTCGCGAGGAGGGTTTCTAGGTCCTTGCGGATGATCGCCATCGGCTGGCGCAATTGTGCTGATAGGGCCGTGTCGACGACGTCCGTTGAAGTCAGCCCATAGTGAACCCACTTCTTTTCATCTCCGAGGGATTCTGATACCGCGCGCGTGAAAGCGACGACGTCGTGGCGGGTTTCCTGCTCAATTTCCAGTACCCGGTCCACGTTAAACTTTGCATTTTGGCGAATCAGCTTCGCGTCTTCCGCTGGAATGATTCCGAGATCGGCCCAAGCTTCAACGGAGAGAATCTCCACTTCCAGCCACCACTTCATCCGTTCCTCGAGTGTCCACAAGCGAGCCATTTCTGGACGACTATAACGATCTATCAAGCCAAGGCCCTCCTTCAAATCTCTTCATACACATGGTAACACGAATCGACACAAAATCCGAACGTTAAATTATGTTTATCATGAAACGTTCGGATTTACATGGCGATCACGCCTAAAACGAAGACGGCGCTTTGCGATGTGTCGCAAAACGCCGGATTGTTGTATTGATTAACTTACGTAGAAAACGTAACGCCAAATTGCCAGGATGACGATGATGTACATGAGCCAGTGAATTTTCGCGTGTTCGCGACGGAAGATCATTTGAATCAAGTTGATGATGACAAACGCCGTGAAACCAAGTGCGATACCGTTCGAAATGCTGTAGGTGATAGGCATTGCAATAATGGTTAAGAAAGCCGGCAACGCGTAGTTGAAGTCATCCCATTCGATGTTGCGCACGGCGCTCATCATGAGGACACCGACGATAATGAGTGCGGGAGCCGTCGCCGAGTCAGGAATAACGCCTGCGATTGGCGCCAGGAACAGTGCGACCAAGAAGAGGATCCCTGTCGTGAACGACGTGAGACCAGTCCGGCCGCCTGCGGCAACACCTGAGCCACTTTCCACAAAAGCTGTCACCGTGCTCGTTCCGAGAAGAGCACCAAAACTCACGCCGAATGCGTCGACGAGCATTGCTTTGCCGAGACGCCTGTGGCCTTTGTCGCCTTCGAGCAATCCAGCTTTACTTGCGGTACCCACAAGCGTGCCAAACGTGTCGAACATTTCTACAAACGTGAATGTGAAGAGCGCGCTGACCAATCCGTAGTGCCAGATGCCTGTGAGGCTTAGCGATCCGACGTACAGGTGACTAAAATCAGGCAACCATTGAGCGTGACTCAGTCCGGAGAACGACGTCACACCCATGGGGCGACCGATCAGCGTCGTTGCAATGATACCAATCAAAATAGCACCCGGGACCCGCAACGCCATCAGCGTTCCAATGAGCAAAATACCGATGATAGTTAAGTCCGTCGTTGGGCTGTGCAGAGAACCCAAGTTGGGTTGCCAGCTAAAGTTGTCGATGACGCCACCCGGCTGGTAGGTTGTCTTTTGCGCGCCCGTGAATGTGACAGAGATGAGATCGCCCGTTTTGAAGCCAATCATCGTGATAAACAACCCGATACCAACCGTGATAGCCGCCTTCAGCGAGTCGGGCACCGCCGTGACAAGCAATTGGCGAATCCGTGTGAGTGTGAGAATGATAAATACAATACCTGAGATAAACACAGCACCGAGCGCGTCTTGCCATGGCATGTGATGCGGATCATTTTGGGCTGCGATGACAGCGAAGAACGCATTCAGGCCCATGCCTGGTGCGAGCGCGATTGGATAATTGACGAAGAGGCCCATGATTAAGGTGACAATACCTGCACCCACGCATGTTGCGAAAAAGACTGCGTTTGTATCCATGCCCGTCGCAGAGAGGACACTTGGATTGACGAAAATGATGTAGGCCATTGCCACGAACGTCGTGATACCCGCGACGATTTCGCGACCCACGGTGGTGTTATTGGCGCGCAGTTTAAAGATCCGTTCGAGCACGCCATACTCCTCTGTATTTGGTTTAACTGACAAGTGACTGCCTCCTCAATTGGATCGGTTGTGTGAAACCAAGTTTATTCCCACTCGATGGTTGCAGGGGGCTTGGATGTGATGTCGTATACCACGCGATTAATGCCATTCACTTCATTGACGATGCGCGTCGAGATCCGCGCAAGGACTTCCCAAGGAATGCGCGCAAAATCTGCGGTCATGCCCTCCTGCGAAACCACTGCACGAATTGCCAGCGTGTGAGCGTAAGTCCGTTCATCACCCATCACGCCAACCGTTTGATTCCCCGTGAGCACCGTGAAGTACTGCCAGATCTCACGGTCAAGCCCGGCCTTCGCAACCTCATCACGCAAGATGTAATCGGAGTCTCGAACAATCGCGAGCTTCTCCTGCGTGATATCACCGAGGACGCGAATGGCTAGTCCCGGTCCAGGGAATGGTTGGCGCCAGACCAAATCGCTGGGCAGCCCCAACTGCTCACCCAGTCGTCGTACTTCGTCCTTGAATAGTTCTTTCAGCGGCTCAATGATTTCAAACTCGATGTCCTCAGGCAAACCGCCGACGTTGTGGTGCGACTTGATGGTCGCCGCCGTCTTTGTACCGCTCTCAACAATGTCTGTGTACAGTGTGCCTTGAACGAGGAAGTCGAATGGTCCGAGCCGTGTAGATTCGGCTTCAAATACGCGAATAAATTCTTCTCCGATAATCTTGCGCTTCTTTTCCGGCTCCGAGACACCGCGAAGCTTGCCGAGAAACCGCTCCGACGCATCTACCCGAACAACGTCAATTCCGAGCTGCCGGCCGAGGTTCTCCATCACGGCGTCGCTCTCGCCTTTGCGAAGGAGGCCGTGATCGACAAACATGGCTGTCAACTGTGAGCCAATGGCGCGATGCACGAGTGCGGCCGCGACAGAGGAATCCACACCACCTGAAAGCGCCACGAGGACACGTTTGTCGCCGACTTGTTCACGGATGTGATCCACAGACTCGTCGATCAGATTGTCCATGGTCCAGTCACCGTTCGCACCACAGATGTCAAATACGAAATTACGCAATAAGTCCATTCCATGCACACTGTGGTGAACTTCCGGGTGATACTGCACTGCATAGACCTGTTTCTCGGGACAACTCATTGCCGCAATGGTTCCACTCGTGGTCACTGCATCGAGCGTGAATTCCTCCGGTACGTGCGTAACCACATCACTGTGGCTCATCCATACTGGTTGTGACGTCGGTTGTCCTGCAAACAACTTGGAGTGGCCCGCCTGGACTTCAAGATCCGTTCGACCGTATTCACGAACGGCCCCACGCGCGACATCCGCTTGGTACGTCTTCGCAATCAGTTGCATGCCATAGCAAATGCCCAAGATGGGTACACCGAGGTTGAACACGTCGGGATCGACGGTAGGAGCGCCTTCGGCAAAGACACTCTTGGGACCGCCGGAGAAAATGATCCCCTTGAGGCGCTTTCCGCGGAGTTCAGCTGCGGTTGTGTCAAACGGTAGTAGCTCGGAGAATACATTCAACTCGCGAATGCGACGTGCAATCAGTTGATTGTACTGGCCGCCGAAGTCAAGAACGACGACAACTTCATGGTCTGACATGCTGGCACTTCCTTTTCTTTGAGGTAGGCTCATTTGCAACACGAAAAGGGCCGATCCTTCGCTGTCCAAACTAGGTTACCCTAGTTATATTGTGACAAATACGAAGGTCGGCCCTCAAAACAAACGTAAATGCGCGAAGACACAACTAGAGCCTCGCGAAAATACGAATGAATATGGGCAAATGAATAGATACCGACCTCGTAGTCAGGCGATTTGCGGTCGCCCGGTAGAGACTGCCGAGCCATATCCTCAGCATTATACGAGTCTCCGAATTACGCACTCATTCTACTCATTTGAGCCTATGTCGTCAATTGAATATTTTTGTCGATTTCGCGACTGTGACAAGAGACGGAGCCATTTCAGGCTCGTCTGTCTCATCATGTCAGAGGCGGTACCAGTCAGCGGGTCGCCACCGTAGAGTACACGCTCTGCCGTCTGCACCCAAGCTTTGTATTCATGTTGACCAATGCCCGCACGGGCGGCATATGGCCACAATTCCCGCAATGTCGATGCGCCTTGCATCGCAAACTCCCGACGCAAGCTGCGCAAGAGTAGACTGTACGCGCGCTGCAATGCTTTGCGGGGGTCGGCATCCCACTTTCGCTCCAACCAGAATAGCGTCAAGCGGCGCCTTCCAACGAGCAACATCCCACCAGCACAAACGACGACCCCAAGGAAGATGTACAAGGCCACACGCAGCGGTTTCCCGAAGGAAGAAGAAACCATGAAGTTGCTTGAAGCCGGTTGTTCGGGTGTCGGTGTCGGCTGCCGATGCGGTTGCGGCTGCGGTGTTGTCGTCTTGTCAGGCGCTGTCGTCCCGGTCGACGAGGAACTGTTTTGCCCCGCTGCAAATGGCATATCGAAGTTCGGAGTCGGATCGAATGGAATCCAACCATACTTGGGAAAGTAGACTTCAACCCACGAGTGTGCATCGTCGTTTGTGATCACATATTTGTTCATGACTTTGTCCGTGTAGTTGAAATCCTGTGTGCCAGTGGCAAAACCGGTCACCCACCGCGTGGGTATATTCAAAGTTCGCAACATGACTGCCATGGCTGAAGAAAAGTTGTTGCAGTATCCCCGTCTGCTTTCAAAGAGAAACTGATATACGTAATCCTCGTGTGGTCCTGGCTTCGGGATGTCATACGTTTGATAAACATAGTTCGTTTGCAAATAAGTCAGGATGGCGTTGACCATCTGGTACTCAGTCTTTCCTCCGTCGCGCTGGACTATCTCGTGTGCGAGATTCAAAATTTGCACAGGCACAGTTGGCAGTTGCAAATCGTACTTTCGCACCGATAGCGGAATGGAGGTTTCCAGCTGGTCATAGGGAACTGTGTCCTTGGCCAGTACGTCGTAAGGTGCACGAAGCTCCTTCGTCTGAATCGTGTAAGACTGCCCGCTCTTCAACTTCGATCCGCGAATGTTGCCTTGTACCGTATCGATCGTGAACTGATTCTGATACGCCCCCGGCAGGGTGGAGACTTCGTTCACGGCGTAGCCACCGAACAGGTCCGTCGTATCGAGGCGATTCGACTTGACTTGTATGATTTGGTTGAACGTCTGAGTCGGTAAATTGTGAAACGTATACTGCTCTGGATTCGCGAGTGGGACCCCGATGGATTGGGTCGACATTTCCGCATCTGTCATGTGCGCGAGTTTCCAGCCTTTTCCCGTATAGTCAGACAGGGTCTGACCGCGCAAGTAGGTTGGATAGGGGCTATACACATCCATCACTTCGTCCGCATTCGTCACAAACGATCCGCCCAACTGACTATCATCCAGCTGGTAGCCAATCGTCTGTGTACCCGATCCGCTCCCGCCCGTGCTCGGACCAAACGGGTTTGCCCAAACTGCGGGTTGTTTGGGCATCCCCAATGCCACGACAGTGCTGACCAGCAGCAGAATGGCTAGCGGCGCTAAAAAGCGCACGGTTAACCGCTTTCGAGTTGGCGCGAATGCATGAATTCGTTCCAGTTGGTTCAAGCCGAGTACAATGAGACAAAGTAACACAATGACGACAATAGACACATTCGGATGGACATCTGTATTGCCATCGATCGCGGCAAGTACAGCGATGGCGAGGGCATTGTAGAACAGCCACAAGCGGGACCTGTGACTGGCATAGGTCACCAGCCACAAGACACACGTCATGACCCAAAGAAAAATGAACGTTTGCAGCGGATCGTTCAGCGTATGATTCTCTAACAACAAGATAACTTGTCGAAACAGAACGCTCGGCATATCAAGGAGACCTGTTAGGAAGGAAGTGCCCTCCGGGTGCCAGAAGTAGTCGACGTACGTAAATGAGACCACCAATCCACCTAACACTCTGATCCACCACGAGCGAAAAATAAGACTGACAGTCAAAATGATAAACGGAATGACAAATGTACGAGTACCAGTCAAAACGCCGAGTTGCGACATGGGAGGGAAAAACATGTAGAGCCAAACGGCACAGAGCACGGCATACAAACCTCGAAATGTCTCTTTAATAGGACGAAATGGTCGCACCGGATGCACCTCCCTTGTGCAGGAACGACAGTTGTTCTGGCTTGCGAATCAAATATACCTGGGCTCCCGCAGACTGAAGTAATTCGACGCCGGTTCGCTCGGAATCCGTCAGCCTATCGCGAACCGTAGGGACGAATAGGTGAACGGTTCCTTGTCGCTTCAATCGCGAGACGGCAACGGCCATCTCCTGATCAAGTCGCGGTGAGACAATGACAAACACCGTTCCGCGTGTCGACTCGTCGCCGACCCGGCGAAGGAAAGAAATGACGTCGCGCTTACTGTCCGGTTGCATGGACGCGAGTGACTCCATGCAACGAGTCAACAAAGCCGCGTCCAACCCTGTTGGGAAAAACACGTATGGTTCCGTGGGGACCATCATGCCAAACTTGCGGTGATTGTCATACGCATGCCGCAGCAGTGACGCCGTAATGCACATGGACAGATCAAACTTCACGTGTGCTGGCGAGTCCCCTGAGTAGGACGCCTCAGTGTTGTCGGGAATGAAGAGAAACTCCGAGGTGACGTGCAGTTCAAATTCCTTCGCCTGCAGTTGTCCACGCCGAGCGGTTACAGGCCAATGGATTCGGTTCAAACGATCCCCCTTGACATAATCTCGTACACCAATGACATTGCTCGAGTCCTCACTGCGGCGATTCGTCGGTTGCCGATCTCCATAGTCATCCGGCGAATGACCAGACCACCCCCGCACAGGAACCACCTTGGGATAAATGATGACCTTATCGCGTCCTTCAAACGTCTTGGTGCCGCGTACGAATCCGAAAAGATCGCCTGTCTCTACCTTGGTGTCCCCAAGCTCATAGACACCCCTCGGCACATTTTGAACGCTGTATGCGTATTCCATCTTCCGCGTCCACAGTGGGACGTGAATCCGTTCCAACCCGTTTGTTTGAAATAGCCAACGCGGCGGCAACGCTTCGTGGATACGAAGCCAAAACAGGGGCCAGACGCCCCGTCTCGCCAAGCTCACTTGGACATCGAGGGTCTGTCCTGCCGTCAACCGGTGCAGGGACAACTGGCGGTGACTGGTCACACGGGTCAACGATGCGAACATAGTGATCCACTCGTAAACAGCTACAACAAGGAAGAAATAAAAGAGGAACCACGCGAAAAAACCGCCCGTGATCTTGCCAAAAATGAACAGGCCAACCGTAAGCACCAACATGGCCAGAGCCGAGACAACAGCTCGTAGCCGCATTACTTGTTGACCCCCTGCACCGTCGGAACGGGTACACTTTGCAGCAACTGGTTGACGATGTCCCGAACATTCATCCCCGACAACCTTGCATCCGCGGTCAGCAGAATTCGATGACCTAATACGAACGGCGCCAAAAAGCGCACGTCGTCGGGTACGACGAAGGTGCGACCGGCGATAAAAGCCAGTGCCTGTGCAGCGCGAAAGAGCGCAAGACTTGCACGCGGGCTGGCACCTAGATAGACATCGTGATGCGATCTCGTCCGTTGCACCAACTCCACAATGTATCTCGCAATTTGATCATCAACTCTTGTCTCACGCACAGTCGATCGCCAGCGAAGGATGGTATCGGGATCGACAACGGGGCCGATAGACTCAATGGGATGTTGCTTCTGTTGTCCCTCGAGAATCTTCAATTCTTCCTGGGTCGACGGGTACCCCATTTGAAACTTCAGAAGGAACCTGTCCAACTGAGCCTCAGGTAACGGAAACGTCCCTTCGAACTCAATGGGATTTTCCGTCGCCAGCACAATGAACGGCTGCGGCAAGTCAAACATCTCACCATCTGCCGTGACACTGTGCTCCTCCAGGGCTTGCAACAATGCCGACTGAGTCTTTGGCGACGTTCGATTGATCTCGTCGGCCAGGACAACCTGACCAAAAATGGGACCCGTTCTAAATTCAAACGATTGCGTTTTTTGATTATAAATCGAAACGCCCGTGACGTCGGACGGGAGCAAATCTGGTGTAAACTGAATTCGCCGAAAATGACACCCAAGCGTCTTCGCTGTGGCCCGAACCAACATCGTCTTCCCCACACCTGGGACATCCTCAATCAGACAATGCCCGCCAGCCAACAGAGCCGTCATGACCAAACGAATGACATCGTCTTTTCCAACGATAACGCGTTGGACGTTGCGAACGACCGGTTCAATTTCAGGATGCCAACCATCAAATACAATTGCTTTTGTCGTATCTGCCACGAAAATTTACTCCTATTCAGTATGCGGAAGTCATCAGACCTCGTAGTCTGCCCATGTACGCGCACGCACACATTCATTATTGACGTAAGAAACGGATAGAAAGTGACAAAAATCGAGCGTGAATAACGACAACTCACGATGCAAATACATACACTGAGGATGAATTCGGTGGTGTTGTCCACCTTCGTGGTGTAAAGACAGCTCGTTTCAAAAATGTTGATGTATGTAATACTATCAAATATTGTACTGAAAGGGTGATGGAACAAACCTTCGACGCCAAATTCCAAATTCCTGTCGACCGTCTCTCAAACGACCATGCGCGGCAAATCAGTTCCGAATGGTCACCCGAGTGCCAATGTCGACTTGCTTCTCTAAATCTAACACATCCCTGTTGTGCATCCGAACGCATCCTTTGGAGACCCGTCTCCCAATGCTCTCAGGGCGGTTCGTGCCATGAATGCCGTAGTGCGGTCGTGAGAGTCCAAGCCAATATGCACCGTACGGCCCCCCTGGATTCGCCTGGCGATTGACAATCGTATACTCCCCAGCAGGCGTCTGCGACAGAACGCGCCCGATCCCAATCGGATACGACTTCAGCACGACATTCCCCGACAGAAGATGTAATTTCCGATCCGACAAGTCTATGATGATCCGCTTTTGAGCCATCTCCATACCCCCGCTGAATCTGGATGGTTCATCCTACGCAGTTTCCATCCCAAACGCGATACCCGTGCTTGCGTGCCGGAAGCAAAGTCCGGCGCCCGGTCTGACAGCGAAGACGCACTACGGCCCGCCGGTGCACGGTCCGCTGGGGCTGCGTGCATTATAATTAGGGGAACAAGATTCCCTTCTTGGGCTGTCCGCCGAAAATTTCGCATCAACAAGAAACTTCCGCTCCGTTATCGGCGGATCTAGTACACGAATAGTGGGCGATTAGGTGGCACAACGGAACACAGTTCCTTGGACTCGACAGGTCACCCGGCGCACAGGGAACAACGGAACAAAGGTCCGTTAATCCCGGTCTCCCGGTCTCCGGGTCGCCCGTCTCCGACCTCCCGACCATCCCGACCCAGCCCCTGACATCGGCACATTTGTTAAGAATTAAGCATTTCCCTATCGTCGTCGCCTGATAAAATAATCAATGTTGATAATTTGCGATCCTCGCAGAAAGGACTGACTCGCCATGGGAAGCTTTCTCGCCAACATGCACAACCCCTTTGAATCAACCGAGTTCGATCCCGTCACAATGGCCGACGTCCGTCACCACATCCGTAGCGCCACCAAGTGCCGCAGATGTCGTGTTCCATCAACGGAGAACTTTTGCACAGCCTGCCAAGTTGAATTTTCCAAGCTGGCCTCATGGTACTTTCAAATCATTGACCGAGCTTTATCCGTTCTCCACAGCGACGGCCCATTTGAGGAACACCGAAAGGCTTACCGTATCGCACGGACGCATCTCCGCAGAATTTTGCGGTTGAAATCCTACGGGCTAACTTTTCGCCACACGAAAACATACAGAGTTCGACTGCGCGAGGCGGCTGAAAAACTCTCTATCGAAAAAGCTGTGTACCGTCTCAACGAGAGGCGATCGAGAAAACAGGCAGAAAAGTAGGCTATTTCGCCTATCCGCGGTTTGTCGAGTCATCCTAACCCATATCTACAAAAAAAGGGCCACCGCCCGGGCAACTTGCCCGAATCGGTGACCCTTTTTTGAAGGCCGAAGCCTAGATTACATCATGCCACCCATGCCGCCCATGCCGCCCATGTCAGGCATGCCAGCAGCCTTTTCCTTTTCCGGTTTGTCAGCAACTGCTGCTTCCGTCGTCAGGAAGGAAGCTGCAACGCTGGCTGCGTTTTGAACAGCAGACCGTGTAACCTTAGCTGGGTCAACGATACCAGCCTTAAACATTTCAACCCATTCACCCGTTGCAGCGTTGAAGCCGAAACCAACCTTTTCGTTCTTCAAGCGTTCAACGATGATGGAGCCTTCGATACCTGCGTTTTCAGCGATTTGACGAACTGGAGACTCAAGGGCCTTGCGAACCAAGTTCACGCCCGTAAGCTCGTCGCCTTCTGCCTTCACGCTGTCGAGGGACTTGATGACGTTGACAAGAGCTGTGCCGCCGCCAGGAACGATACCCTCTTCAACTGCAGCCCGAGTCGAGTTGAGCGCGTCTTCGATGCGAAGCTTGCGTTCTTTCAACGCGGTTTCAGTTGCTGCACCGACCTTGATGACTGCTACGCCGCCGGACAGTTTTGCCAAGCGTTCTTGCAGCTTTTCGCGGTCGAAGTCAGAGGTGGTTTCTTCGATTTGGTTCTTAATTTGGCTAATGCGTGCGCCAATTTCAGCCTTATCGCCAGCGCCGTCAACGACGATGGTGTTTTCCTTGCTGACACGAACTTGGCGAGCGCGACCAAGTTGGTCGATAGCTGTGTTCTTCAGTTCAAGACCGAGTTCTTCGCTGATGACTTGGCCGCCGGTGAGAGCAGCGATGTCTTGCAGCATAGCCTTGCGGCGGTCGCCGAAGCCAGGTGCCTTCACTGCAACTGCATTGAACGTACCACGAATCTTGTTGACAACGAGAGTTGCCAAAGCTTCGCCTTCTACGTCTTCTGCAATCAAGAGGAGTGGACGGCCAGATTGAACAACGCGTTCGAGAACCGGCAGGATCTCTTGGATGTTGCCAATCTTCTTGTCCGTGATGAGAATGTATGGTTCGTCGAGGATAGCTTCCATCTTATCCGTGTCCGTAACCATGTACGGGGAGATGTAGCCCCTATCAAATTGCATACCTTCAACCACTTCAAGCTCCGTGGTGAAGCCTTTCGATTCTTCAACCGTGATGACACCGTCGTTGCCGACCTTTTCCATTGCCTCAGCGATCAAAGTACCGATCTCTTCTTCGCCAGCAGAAATTGCAGCGACTTGTGCGATGTTCTCGCGACCTTCGACCTGTTTCGAAATGCTTGCGATTTCAGTTACGACTGCAGCGACGGCCTTGTCGATACCGCGACGGAGAACCATCGGGTTTGCACCAGCTGCAACGTTTTTCAGACCTTCACGGATCATCGCTTGGGCGAGAACCGTAGCCGTCGTGGTACCGTCGCCAGCGACGTCGTTGGTCTTGGTAGCAACTTCTTTAACGAGTTGCGCGCCCATGTTTTCGTAAGCGTCTTCGAGCTCGATTTCCTTTGCGATGGTCACACCGTCATTTGTGATGAGCGGAGAACCGAACTTCTTTTCCAACACGACGTTGCGGCCTTTTGGTCCCAAGGTAACTTTGACCGCATCAGCCAGTGCGTCAACACCACGCAGCATAGCGCGACGTGCTTCTTCACCAAAGCGGATTTCCTTTGCCATGTTTAGTCCAACCTCCCTGACTTTATGTAGTCGACTTATTTCTCGACGATTGCCAAGATGTCGCTCTCACGCAAAACGAGAACTTCTTCGTCGTTAACTTTGATTTCCGTGCCTGCGTACTTGGAGTAGATAACGCGGTCGCCGACTTTAACGTCGAGCTCAATACGTTTGCCGTCTTCAACGCGGCCCGGACCTACAGCGAGGATTTCTCCTTCTTGCGGCTTTTCTTTCGCATTGTCCGGAAGGAAAATGCCACTAGCAGTTTTTTCTTCACGTTCTACTGGACGTACCACAACGCGATCAGCGAGCGGCTTCAGCATGTGAACAACCTCCCTAAGTGTTCAATTCTCCTTTTTGTTAGCACTCGAAGTCGGTGAGTGCTAACACCAAGAACTATAATAAAGCGTCTATCTAAAGAGTGCAACACGTTTTACAAACTTTTAATCATTATCCTTAAACGGAGTTTGCATGGCCATTCAAGCCCGCTATCAAACCGCTACACACTTCCCAAAGATTCGACACGCCGTGGAAGGATAGCTGTGGGATCGGCAGGTTATCCACTCGGGTTTCGGTCGTCCAACAGACTGCAAAAATGTTCGTCACTCCGGCTTGCAGCAACTGGTCTAACTCAGCTTGCGTGCGAACGACGGCCAACTTCGGAAGGGGGCTGTGTTTGGCGCCTTCGATGATGACGAGATCGACATGAGCTTGTCGCGCAGCGGCGGCAGACACAAGCAAATCCGTCCAATCCTCCACACCCGATCCGGCATCCTTCCACGCGTGCAACAACCAGCCAGTGCGACTGGCGACCATCGTCCACTGCGCTCCGGCCCCTGCCGCACGAACCGTATCAGACGACGGCTTTTCCCAGTCTGGAGATGACTCTGTATCCGCGTGGCCATCGTGCTTGATGACAGCGACGGCCAGACCGTCCTGTGAGGCCTCTCTGACGATCCGCTCCGTGACCTGTGTCTTTCCCGCATCTTGATAGCCGACAACGGCGAACCTGTTCGGCTTATGCATTCAGCCAGCCGCCGACGCCAAGAATGGCAATGTCCTTTTTACGCACGTACACGCCTGCAAGAACGCGCGGCAACAAGATGTCGAACGCAGTCCGCTGGTCGTGGATGACAGCACCAGGCAGCCCGAAGATAGCCGTCTTATCCCGATAAGCCAGCATCGTCATGGAACCGGGGATCATCGGTGTACCGTGCGACACCACCTCGGTGGCTGCGTTGCGAATGGCGAGTGGGGATCTATCGTCGGGATCGACAGACATGCCACCAGTTACACAAATCAGCGTCGCCCCTTCGTCGCACGCGCGCACGATAGCCGCCGTGATCTCCTCCTGCTCATCGCCGACCATCACCTGATTCACGATCTCGATTCCGTACTCACGGAACTTTTCACGCAACACGGGACCGAACCTGTCGTCAACGCGACCACTCAATACTTCGCTTCCCGTCGTGACGACGTGTACCTGATGCGATCGATACGGAAACACATCAATGATGTGGCGACCGCTGAATGTCTCCTCAGCAATAACTTCAACAGCCCGCACCTTGTCCTGACGAATGACCAGAGGAATGGGTCGGACGCTGGCAACAGAGGTGCCCGCTTTGACGTGAATATATGGCCTACGAGTCGAGATAGAAATGTGCTCGATGCTGTTCATGGCTACAACGCGGCGTGCATCTACCCAAAGTAGCCCGTCGTGACGTGCCTTGAGGACAACTTTACCTTCCTCGACGTCGGTCTGTGTAACACCGGCCCCAGCTAGGGCACGAGCCATCTGCACGGCAGCATCATCTTCGTGAAGTTCGCCCTCTTCAAGTTCAAGGATATAAATATGACGTTTGCCCATGTCCAAGAGCATGGGGACATCCTCTTCGCGAATGACGTGGCCGCGACGAAATTGGCGGCCTTTAAACTCTCCGGGAACGATTCGTGTCATGTCATGGGCAAGCTGTAACCCAACGGCTTCTTGTACGGGAACTTCACGATGTTTCAAATCCATCCCTCCATACTAACCACTCTTGGTAGTCGTCCGGCGTGTGGACCGGTCGGACGACCCACGACAACGCCTCATCTGGGGCCCACTCCATCGGTTGAATGTTCATCCTCTGAATTGCAGCCATTAAACGCGTTTCGCCGGCCAAGTAGGCTTCGTCAATCGCGCGAATTGCACTTGGCCGATAGCATGCGAGCAACGGTTGGATGCGCCCTGCCCGGACCACGACGACTCCGTCAACATCCTTGTCCAACTGCAACAGTTCCTTCTTGAGTCGCCTGAGCACATCGTGCGTGATGCCTGGCAAGTCCCCTGCGATCAAGAAAAAAGTTGAAAAAGACGTTTGGCCAATTTCGCGTAGAACACCGGCGATGGCTTGAAGTGGTCCGGCTGTTGGCAGTCTGTCGCGAATCCAGCGGGCGTTTGTCAGGCCGAGATCGTGCAATGTCCTACGCAACATTTCGTTCGCATAGGCAACATAGACATCATCGGCCACCTGCAGCGCTCTTTGCACAACATGCAGCAGAATAGGCACATCACCAGGTCCGCGTGGGAGTAATAGTTTGTCTCCGAGTGGCTTCATTCTACGACTTTGTCCACCGGCCACAACAATCGCTATATCTCTGTCTTGCAATCCAGCACACCCTGCTCTGTGATGACATAGCGCAAAGGCACATCGTATGCACCCACTGGTAATTCACCCTGCACTTGGAAGCGGAATCCGACGCCAACGGTGGTAGCAGTTGGACGAACCCTCTTGAGATACCTGTCATAATACCCTCCGCCATAGCCCAGGCGGAATCCGGAAGCCGTAAAGGCAACACCAGGTACAAAGATCATCGTCACATCCTGGGGCCAAATTCTCGGTGCGTCGCGAGAAGGCTCAAGAATCCCATATCTTCCGGGCGAAAGATCATCCAGGGAGTGAACCTCGACCATATCCATGTGACCTTCACGGGTGACGAGTGGAAAAGCGATACGTAAACCATTCGCCCGAAAAAGTGGAAAAACACGAGAAATGTCAACTTCACCCTGGGTCGCTGCATACATGCAAATGACGATATCAGCGGGTGAATCACTGCCAGACAAAGAAGAGAGACCCATGCACTCGACTGATTGGCAAATCCGAAGCTCTGACACGTGTCTCTCAGTTTCTGTTAAACTTATCCTAGCTTGTTTCAGTCTGCGCCGCAAATATGCCTTTTCGTCATCAACTGACAAAGCTGCTTGTCTCCTCTGACTTGTACAGATCGATTTTCAAAAAGAGCCATGGCGCTAAAATCGTCGTCCACCAGCCGATGAGCAGGTCACGAACAAGGCGCCAGGGCAAATCTAACAGATGGTTCTGTAATATCCATTGTATCGCAACCATACCACCAAGGCCGATCACTGCCGCACAAATTCGTTTCCACCACCGGCCATCAAGATCACAGTGGACATATTTCCGTTCAAGCGTGGAACCGGTGCCAATGGCAAACATGAACGTTGCGTACTCGGAGCCGAGGGGATCGTGATTGAAATAGAGGAGCACCGCAGGAAAAATAATGGAAAAAAACAGTGCCAACTGAAAGGGAATACCGCGATAGCTCCACCAGCGACCAATGATCCACCCTGCACTTCCGAGAAATAGCCCAAGTCCCCAACCAACAAGAATGTCCATGGGCCAGTGTAGTCCTAAATGGACACGGGAAAACCCGATGCCGAAGACGAGCACGACGCCGACCCACATGATCCATTTGCGGGAGAACCAGCGACTGAGTGCTACAAAGAGGGTCATCGTTCCTTGCGCGTGCCCACTTGGCATCGACAAGCCGGTAGCGGAACTGATATAACCGGATCGAATACCTGGTACACCGATTGGGCGTGCGATATGTAAAGCAGATTTCAACCATGCGTTGAAGAACATACTGGTGAGAAATACGTAGGCTAGACGCAAACCATTCTTGCGACTGACTGCAAGAAAGACAACGGGTAGCACAAACATGTAGAATGAGTCGGTCCCTAGATAAGATAGCACTGTCGCCACGTTATCCACCCACGTAACGTGGAATGATTGAATCCATAGAATGAAATGGTACTGCCATGAGAGACTCTTTGGCAGGGGAAAGTCGGGGGTCGCCATACGTGCTGTCCTCCTTCATTGCGTGTCCCAAAAAGCAGTACGGCGGGACAACCTACAATTGCGTGTCCGAGAAGAAGTAAAGGTAAGCTGCAAGCAGGGCAAGGCGCGATATTTTCCCTTCTTGGACAACCTTGGTTAGCCTGTCTCGATTCCCGGTTTGCTAGAGTGTATGAAACGAAGGGGAATTCATATGATTGTTTTGCAAGTGAGTCACCTAAAAAAGAGTTACGACACGGTCGATGTACTTCATGATGCTTCCCTGATTGTCCGCGTTGGTGACCGGGTCGGACTGGTCGGGGGCAATGGTGCCGGTAAATCAACTCTCGTTCGCATCATTACGGGAGAAGAAGAACCAGATGCCGGCCAAGTTACTACCCGTGAAGGGACAACCATTGGGTACGTGTCGCAATTTGTCGATACGCCAGACGACGTGACGGTGTACGCATTTGTCGCCAAGGCACGCGAGCATCTTGAAAACATGGAACGTGAGTTGCGACGCCTGGAAATCCAGATGGCCGATCCGGCGGTGTACGAAGATGCGGATCGCTTTGAACAGGTGAGCCGGCAATACGACGATTTGACGCGGAAATTCAACGATGCAGGTGGATACGCATGGCAGGCGGATATCCGCCGTGTCCTCGCGGGACTGCAATTTCCTTCAGAGATGCACCAGCGCAGCGTCTCGTCCTTGAGTGGTGGCCAAAAAACGAGGCTGTCCCTTGCTCGTTTGCTGGCCACTCAGCCAACGCTGCTTGTTCTGGACGAGCCTACAAACTACTTGGACACGGAAACCCTGACCTGGCTCGAACAGTTCCTCAAAGGTTATCAAGGCAGTATCCTCGTTGTGTCGCATGATAGGTATTTCCTGGACGAAGTGACGAACCAAACGGTGGAATTGGAAAACGGGGTCACGACCAGTTACACAGGGAATTACGACAGTTACATGGAGCAAAAAGAAGCGGCGAAAATTCTACAAGCGAAACAGTTCATGCACCAACAGGAGGAAATCGCGAATCTGGAGATGTTCGTCGCCAAAAACCTTGCGCGGGCCTCAACGACGAAGCGAGCTCAGAGTCGACGAAAGATGTTAGAGCGGATGGAACGCATTGAAAAGCCAACTGGTGAAGCAGCGCGTGTCCACTTGGCACTGTCCGCCGACCGGCCATCAGGGCGAGACGTCCTACAAGTCCAGGACTTAAGCATCGGCTATGGACAGACAGTCTTGTCGAAAAACATCAACTTCCGACTGGAACGCGGCATGAGAATGGCCATTTTGGGCCCCAACGGCATGGGTAAAAGCACGCTCTTAAAAACCTTGCTGCGACAACTGCCACCTGTGTCTGGACATTTTGTCGTCGGCCAGCACGTGCAGATTGGTTACTACGACCAAGAGCAGTCCGATCTCGACGAATCCAAAACCGTTCTCGGCCACGTCTGGGATGAGCATCCGGCGATGGATCGCACCACACTTCGAAGTGCACTGGCGCAATTTTTATTTCGCGGGGACGATGTGGAAAAACCAGTCTCAGGGCTCAGCGGCGGTGAACGCAGTCGACTCAATCTCTGCCGCCTGATGTTACAACGGGCCAACACGCTGTTCATGGACGAACCGACAAACCACTTGGATATCCCGAGCAAGGAAGCGCTTGAGGACTCACTTCTCGACTACGATGGAACGCTGCTCTTCATCTCGCATGACAGGTACTTTATCGACGCCATCGCCACGCATGTGGGCGTGTTGTCTGCAGACGGACTCACATTGTATATCGGGAACTACACGGACTACCGAGAAAAAGTCGCAGAAAACGAACGAATGGCTGCTATTGAAGCTGCTGAGTCGTCAGGGCAATCCAGTTCTGTTTTGAAAGCTGAGCGAGGAGCTAAGGACACCGCGACAAACGCAGGGACTGCTGCGTCTCCTCGTCGCCGCATCCGATCCTCCGATGTGAGAAAAGCTCAAGAAGCCGTAACAAAGTGGGAAAATGCTGCTGCTGACTGTGAGCACGCCTTGGAGGCGACGGCAACGCTGCTAAGCGAGGCCGCACAGCAGCAGGACTTAGAACGAATTTATGCACTCGAGGCGAAACTCCAAGAGCTTCAAGATGAGCACGAAAAAGCTCTGGAATCGTGGGAGCAAGCATCCATCGAACTGGAGCAACTGCAATCGGAATTGGAGCAAGAAAACGGCTGACCCCGTCATCGCTTGATGGTTTTACACAAGATATCCACACTATGCACAGACTTATCCACAGCATAGATCCCCCATATATCGCGGATTTTCGACAGATTTCCACAGCATCCACACCCCTGTTCACACAAGTTGTGCACAAGGTTGTGGGTGGCCGAAATGAAATAGAGCGTGTCCGACTGTACCCCTACCTAGGCATAATCGGACACGCTCTATTAAACAAATTCACGATTCACCATGTCTGCCAGGTGTCCAAGGACAACTGAGCGTATGCATTGAGTGACAGATCGCTCTGGAACCCCTGCACTGCCTTGTAAAACGCAGCAGAAGCGATCATCGCCGCATTATCCGTACACCACTTGAGGGGCGGAAAGACGACGCGCACACCAGTGGATTGTTGGTACGTCTGCATGGCGGATCGAAGACCCCGATTGGCGGCAACTCCACCTGCCACGACGACTTGGCGGAGACCCGTCTCCTCCACGGCCCGCGCAGTCTTGTCCATCAGCACGTCAATGACCGCCGCACGAAAACTCGCACACACATCCGCGACTTGAATTTCTTCCCGACGATTTCTGCGCTTCGTCAACTCATTGTTGACAGCCGACTTCAGACCGCTAAAACTGAAGTCGTATGCACCATCATCGAGCAGTGCTCGGGGAAACTCATACGCGTGCGGATTTCCTTCATCCGCCAGCCTATCTACTTTGGGGCCGCCTGGATAGGCCAGCCCAATGAGTCGGCCCACTTTGTCAAACGCCTCACCGGCCGCGTCGTCCCGCGTTCCACCCAGTTTCGTGAAACGGAACGCCTCGTCGACAACGAGTAGTTCTGTGTGGCCCCCAGATACAACTAGACACAGAAATGGTGGGCGGACGTCCGACTCAATCGTCGCCGCTGCCACGTGACCTGCGATGTGATGGATCCCGAGAAGTGGTTTTCCACTCGCCAACGCGTAGCCTTTTGCCGCAGACACACCCACGAGCAATGACCCGAGAAGACCAGGACCGCAGGTCACGGCAATGGCGTCCACATCGCCAAGCGTCAACCCGGCGTCTACAAATACCTTGTCCACAACGCGCGTGATATCCGTCACATGACGCCTCGATGCGACTTCTGGAACAACACCGCCAAAGGCAGCGTGGACTTCCATTTGCGTTGCGGTGACTTCCGCGAGCAAATTCCGTCCGTCGCGAACGAGTGCGGCTGACGTCTCATCGCAACTCGTCTCAATTCCCAAGATGATCAAACTATTTCTCCTCCAACGGACGGGGTTTCAATAGGCGGCAAGTCCGCCCACATAATGATGGCATCTTCTTTGTTGTCCGTGTAGTATCCCTTGCGCAGCCCCACCCGCTCAAATCCGTATTTGTGATACAGATTTTGGGCTACCGTATTGGACACGCGAACTTCCAGGGTCATTTTTCGGCCACCACTCGCTGCGCACATGGACATCAATGTCCGAAGGAGTCGGTCGCCGAGTTTCAGTCCGCGGAAATCGGGATCGACGGCGATGTTTGTCACGTGACCTTCGTCCATAATGAGCCACAATCCGCCATATCCAGCGATTCTCCCGTCGTACTCTGCCACGACATAGCGAGCCAACCGATTTTCCACGAGTTCTCCCAGGAACGCCTGGCGTGACCACGGTGCGGTGAAGGATCGGTGTTCAACTTGCAAAACTTGGTCCAAGTCCTGGAGGAGCATGCGACGAATGACCAATTTCCCCTCATCGAAGTTGTTCATGGTCGTTCGCCCCCCGCTCGACGTGCTTGCAATTTTGCTTCAGCTTCCACAGGCAATGCGTAATCCGGTTCCACGGTGTGGACGTCATCCCCTTGAAATGTCGGATAACGGCCACTGGCAGTCAACCTGAGGAGCGCGGCGGGCAACAACGCGGAGACATCTCTCCAGTGCACGACACGGCACAGATCGTCTCCAAGTTCCTGAAACGGACTCATTTCCCCAGCAGGTAAATCGTGAACGACAAGAGGACTCGACTTTGCTTCCAGCGTGTTGCCGTGAATCCACTCGCGAATCTCGTGAACCGCGGCGTCCTGGCGTGCAACCAGTTGCCCCCCTTGGAACCGAAACCACGCCCCGTACGCCCTATGCCGCCGTGCGAACAGCATGACTAAGACGTCCGTCGCGCCATCTTCACCGGATGAAATTTGTTGCCCATGGCCCATTGCAGCCGCCACCGCGACAGCGTCTAATGTGGGAACCGTGGTGAGCGGAACGGCTAGCGCATGCGCCATCGCCTTTCCCGTTGCGACGGCCATGCGCACCCCCGTGTACGATCCCGGCCCGATTCCCACACCAATCATCGTCAGGTCCTGCATGCGCAGTCCGGCGGATCGCATCACGAATTGCGCAGATGGCTGTAGCAGGCGTGAATGCCCCCGCAAAACGCGCTGAACGACGCCGCTTGCCAGTACGCCATCCGCCGACCCCACACCGACGCCCATGGCATCGGTAGCCGTATCCATCACGATAATGGCCATGCACTCACCCACTCTCGCAGCCGTTCCGTAGCCCCGTTGCCCTCTGCAGTGACGACGATATTTCGGTCATTCGGCGCGTCCTCTGTATCGCCATACGAGAACGCGACGAACAAGTAGTCGTCCAGGTAGCTGCGGACTCCAGTTGGCCACTCGATGAGAACGACCCGCTCCCCGTCGAGGTAATCGTCAAACGCGATCTGCGTCAACGTTCGTTCACTGAGGACCTCATTTTCGTCACTTTCGTCCGCATACAACCGGTACAGATCCATATGTGTTAAGGGCAGGCGCCCGTCATACTCCGCCACCAATGTAAACGTGGGGCTCGTCAGGGGCTCCCCAATGTCGAGACCCACCCCGATCCCTTGCGCAAAATGCGTTTTGCCCACACCGAGATCGCCTTGGAGGAGAATCATGTCCCCTGCTTGCAGCAGCTCACCGAGACATCTCCCCAACTCGCGCGTTTGTTCCGGCGACGTGGTGTGTAACTGCCATTGTCCGTTCATTCTAATCTCCTTACCGAAGGCTTGCCGTAAAGACCGCGGTCCACGGGAACGCCTCACAATCTATCCGTATCTACATCCGTGTCCCGCTTGAAGTGATTGTATCCCTTGGCTTCAATTACGGCTAGCCGACCCGTCTCATCTCGCATGACGACACCATCCCCTGCTTCGCAACGACCGATTTGCCGAATGGGCACGTTAATCATCGACGCGGCCGTCAGCAACCGCGCAAACACCCTCGGCGGGGCTGCCCCGAGCAACTCGTAGTCCTCACCGCCGTACAGTGCATAGCCAAGTGGGTTCACCCGTTTGCTGCGAGCGAGTTCCTTCACTTCGGGCATTACTGGAATCTGTTCCGCATGGACAACACACCGCACGTGACTGGCAGCCGATATTTCGTTCAGCTCACTGGCCAGTCCGTCACTGATATCATTGAGCGCATGAACGCCAATCTCTGCGCACAGATGCCCAACAGCCACTCGCGGTTCCGGATGCTGGTGTCGCTGAGCCAAGAGAGCCTGTCCGATGTGCGACACACTCGTGATCCCCTGCAAGACTTCCAGTCCCGCACTCGATCCGCCAAGCATGCCCGTCACAAACAGGACGTCTCCGGGTTGGGCGCCGGATCGTAAGATGGGCCGCTCCGCCTCGCCGATCACCGTGGTGGTGACCACGAATGGCCCGCTCGTCGAAACGACATCGCCCCCGATGACGTCACACCCAAACCGTTCTGTGATCTCGCGAAAACCGTCATACAACTGTCCCAGTCTATTTTCGTCCCAGCCTGGCGGGATGGCCAAAGACACAAGGGCGAATCGCGGCTTTCCACCCATGGCAGCAATATCGCTAACGGAGACAGCGAGGGACTTGTAACCCAAGTTGTAGTCGGTGATGGTCGTGGGAAGAAAATGAACCCCCTCAACCATCGTGTCCGTCGTCATCACGAGCGGTGAAGTGGCACGGACAACCGCCGCATCATCTCCGACACCGACCTGAACATCTTGATGTGGCGTTGGAAGCCGTCCCGTGAGCGATTTGATTAACTGAAACTCATCCATATCATCACCCCCTGGTCAGTCAGACTTTGATCCGTTGCTTACACTCTCCTATATCATACCAGCTTCCAGGAGAAGGCTAAAATTCAACTTATTTTCCTACCAGTCGCCGCTGGCCTTCAGACAGTGTTTTGACCGCAGGCATGTTCACACCATCTTGTCCATAGATATGAACTAGACGACAAGCGGGGTGCGAACATGGACCAGCTTTTAATATGGATTCAGCATATCACGTCAGCCATCGTCTCACTCGGGTATCCAGGGGTATATGTGGCCTTAGTCCTCGAAGGCCTTGGTCTGCCCTTTCCAGGCGACGGTTTTCTGGCCTTTTACGGATATGCGATATCGGAAGGCGACATGAACGTGATTGCGGTTTTATGCATCAGCTCATTAGGCTATTTCACAGGCGTGTCCATCGTCTTTGGACTGACAAGGCGCTTTGGTAAAATGCTGCTCGATCCGCTCTACCGCCTACGCGTCCTCCAAGCTTCCCGCATGGACCATACGTCGTCTCTGATGGAGAAATACGGTGCACTCATTCTGATTCCCGGACGCTTTCTCCCCGGTATCCGATCACTCAGCACCTTCGCAGCAGCACTCAGCGAAATGACGTACAGTACGTTTACGTTCTACACCATCATCGGGTCCGTTGCGTGGTGCGGCGCTTGGATTGGACTCGGCTTCTGGTTCGGCGAAAACGTGCAGGAGCTACTCGCACACGTCCAAACTTCCCTCATGTGGTTCACAATTGTCATATTCGTCCTTCTTGCGTTAGTCTGGATGGTGAAGCGAATGCAAAGGAAGATCGATCACAGGAGTGAAAAGTAATAGTCATGCGGATAGAGTGGTGTGTGCACAACGAGAGGTTCGGAACACGATCCGTCATAACAGACACCGTTTCCGCGGCGGCACCCGACACATCCATACGACGTTTCTCGTGCTTGGAGGAATGCGATCTCTGTTGCCGCAACCCATTTGTCCTGATCGACAACATCTGTATCAGCGCCCCCGACGCCGAATCACTTGGTGCGAAGATAAGCGACGAGATCGCAAAAAGGGGCTGACCCCGGGTGTTGTTGCACCCGGAGTGTCCCTGGTGGAAAGCTGCCGCTGCTTGAGCAGAGTGGCGGCCTGACGCAAGCATTGGTCACGACTTACGAGATAGTCGTCGTGTCCGTTTGAATCTGCTGTGCCGGCAACGCACTGACGATACGCCCCTGTGGAAACACGAATACATTCTTATTAACGATAGTCTGTAACGCATTGTCGACAGCGGCCGGATCGATCGGCTGCTTTGGACTGGGAATACTGAGATTCACTTTCTTGTTCTGATCCGTCATGAACGATAGATGAAGCGCTACTTTTGTTGTCACTCACCTTCACCTCCAAATCACATTCGCGGCTCCGTTCGATCCGCCTGAATTAGGTTGTACTGGTAGACGAGTTGGCGCTGATGGCAACCTGGTCTTGCCTCGTGATTTGGACAAGCGGATCTGCATAAAGTGCCGCAATTGCCTGCCCGACCGCCAGCAAGTCATCATCCACCGAATCCATTGCCACATTCGCATAGTTGTGACTCGTCACCTTTGGCTGACCATTTGCCAACGTACCGGTCTGCAGTTGAATTTGCAGCACGCGGCTGACTGGTGTGGTTTGTGCCATGTGTGTTACCTCCTCTCTTGCGCTGGGCGCATGAGAGGAAATGCACGGGACACGTAATCAGGGGGACGGGTGGCCGCAACAAAAAAGAGCCCCCTTTCGGCAGGCTCTCTGATCTCCGCTTTTAAACGACCGGACTCGTTACCAACTCCAACAACTCCAGGCGACAGTTATCGCATACCATTCTACCCTTGAAATCAGATGCATTCGCCTCATTGCAGAATGTGCATGATGGTTCGTATTTTCTCAGAACGACCTTGTCGGCATCCACAAAGATCTCGACCGGATCTCTCGTTTCGATGCCAAGTGTTCGTCGTAATTCGATAGGCATGACGATTCTCCCAAGCTCATCCACTTTACGAACAATTCCAGTTGCTTTCACAGTCTAACTTCCTTTCCTAAAGACACCTTGTTGCCAAGGTATAGATGTTACCAAATGATCGGCTTTCTGACCACCCGACTTTTTCTCGTCTGCGAAAAGTGCCTCCCTATTCCTATGGCGAAGTAGGAAACACTGCCGGCAATGAAATCTCAGCTGTGGTTCCCACACCCACTTGACTGGATATGTTAAGTGTCCCACCATGAGATAAGATGATCTTTTGACTGACCATCAGGCCGAGCCCGGTCCCGCCTGGTTTCGTTGTATAAAATGGTGCACCAATTCTGGGGACGCTCTCTGCGGGAATGCCCACTCCCTCATCAGTGAACTGAATGTGAACCGAGTCATGCACACGTGTTACTTTGATAGATAACGTTCCACCATTTGGCATTGCCTCAATTGCATTTTTCACAATATTGACGAACACTTGCTTGAGTTGACTTGCTTCACACGTTACCATCGTGACCACGTCGTCATAATCACACTCGATGAGGACGTTTCTCATAATCGCTTCAGTCCCGAGAAGCACGACGACTTCTTGCAGAATGACGCGAATGTCTCGCTGCTCGAACGAAACACCGTGCGGTTTCGCTAGAAATAGAAGTTCGCTCGTAATCGTTTCGATGCGACATAACTCGCTTTCCATTAGCTCAAAATAGCGTCCTTTGTCACCGGTCTCTGAATGACTCAAAATTTGAACAAATCCTTTTAGCACCGTAAGCGGATTGCGTATCTCGTGGGCAATTCCTGCCGCCAGTTGCCCCGCCATGGACAGCTTCTCCGATGTTCGCAGCATATCTTCTGTCTGCCGTTGCACCGTAACATCCTGAACGGTACCAAACAGTCGAACAGGTGTGCCGGCGTGACCGAACGCCGTTTCACCGATTACGTGAACAATGGAACTTCGCCCGTTCGGCAATAGCGCACGATATTCGATGTCATACGATTCGCCCGTCAACGCGTCTTCAATGGATTGCCGGACAAAGTCTCGATCATCCGGATGCACAGAATCAAGGAATCCCTTTAACGAAGTATCCGGCCTGTCTGCGGCCGACATGCCAAATATCCGATAAACCTCGTCCGACCAAAACAGATCATCGTTGATGATATCCCAGTCCCAGTGTCCCAAACGAGCAATCTTCTGCGCCAATTTTAAGTTTTCCTTGCTCTTTTGAAGACTCTCCGTTGCGAGCTTGTATTCGGTGATATCTTGGAGGGAACCGCTGACCGCCGAAACGACACCATCCTTGAGTTCCACTTGACCCTGCGCGTGGACATGTCTGATCTCACCGCTTGGACGAATAATGCGATATTGGATGTCGTACGGGGATCCGTTGTCAGCATCGTTTATAGCCTGCTTTACACGTGGCAGGTCAGCTGGGTGAATACGCGAATACATTACTTCCACGGGAATCGACGGTTTTGGGTCCAGGCCGAATATACGGTACAGTTCATCCGACCAGTACAGTGTTTTGCTCTGCACGTCACGTTCCCAACTCCCGACGTGGGCGATCCGTTCAGCCTGCAACAACCTGTTTTCCGCTTGCTTTCGTCTAGTTACATCCCGTCCTACACCTAAAATGCGAACCAATTCGCCGTTCTTGTTATGTATGGCTGTAAATGTGTTTTCGAGCCACAAATAGCGACCCTCTTTGTGGCGAAACCGGCAAGTGAATATCCCGACGTCTTGCCCATCCTGTACCTTATCCAGGAGTTGTTGAAGGTGGTTTGTGTCGTTTGGATGAAAATAATCAGCTATTGTTGTCCCAACAAGCTCTTGTGGCTCGTATCCAAGCAAATGCTGCGCGGAAGGCGATATGTAGTCAAACGTTCCCTCTGGACTTCTAAACCAAATTACATCCTGGATCATCTGCTCAATCAATTTGTACATCTCGCTGTCGGGTAACAGGTTCACCAATACACACCCTATCAAATCAAGTGTTACATTGAAAATACGACATAAAAACATTTTGGTCGACAGGGAAATAAATGGAAATGTTGAAATTTGGGTTGTTCCGATCACGCCTAAGCCAAGTTTGGCCAACCCAGGTTTACGTATTACCGATATACGTAGCAAACGAGAAAACGGTCACTACTTCACGATGGTTGCCCCACGAGCCTCTAACAACACTGTTCCGGTCGCGAAGTCTATCGACAGAGCCATTGCCAGAGGCGTCTCACCGTCGTCCTTCGCGAGATTCACATCTGCTCCGTGCTCAAGAAGCATCCAGGACTGCGGATACCTGCTGTACATCATTCGCTTTGACTGCGGCAAAAAACTGTTCCATCACTCTGACACCCTTCAAACAAAAGTGGATTTGTTTCATAACAGAGCAAAATATTCAAAACTGTATGGAGCTTTTCATTCGCCCTCGCACTGCCATAATCCTTGTCCACGTCATGAGCGGACAAAAGGCACCCGTCGCGGGTGCCCAAGCACTGAATTGGATTAGCATCCAGCAGTAGCGCCGTAGCCGTACGCTGGTACGAGCAGGAAGAACAGAACGAAGATGATCAAGAAGACAACTGCCCAACGAGTATAGCCACCAAATGTCCCGTACATGTTTGCGTTCCCCCTCTTCCAGAGATGGTTTAGGTTACGCATGGAGGCCTTTGTACGGATGGGCACTTGTACGTCGCAGATCGTGGAGTGATGATATTGGGCGATCTCGGTTGAATCCCGGTTTCATACCGTCAAAAAGCCACCGGCCGAATGTCGATGGCTTGATAAATCGCGGTGGCCGTCAAGAACGTACCGCCTATCATCCCTGGTGCAAGTCGTTGTTACGCCTGTTTCTGCGCCTCGTCCACAACGGCACGGAACAGGCCCAGGACCTGTTCATCGTCTCGCCAAAGGTTCTCCGGATGCCATTGAACCCCGAGCATGAAGGGACCATCTTTCGATTCGATGGCCTCCACAAGCCCCTCTGAGTCCCACGCAACAGCGCGAACGGAGGGCGCCAGATCCTTGACCGCTTGATGGTGAAAGCTGTTCACCTTAATCACTGTCTGGCCCCCGAAACATGCGGCGAGACGGCTTCCCGGCTCAATTTTCACCCGATGACTCAAGTGATTGCGGGCAGCCTTCTGCGAATGCTGGATCTGCCCCTTCCATTGCCGTGGTAAGTCCTGATACAGTGTTCCACCGAGGGCGACGTTCAGAACTTGGATGCCGCGGCAAATTGCCAAAATAGGCCTGCCCTGTGCACGCATCATTTGAATCAACGCAATTTCCAGTGCATCCCGTTCGCCGACGACGTCACCCAACCCGTACTTGGGGTCTTCGCCGAATATGCCGGGATCGACATCTTCACCACCACTCAAAACAAGACCATCCAATCGCTTCGCCAAATTCCCGAGTGTTGTTTCATCGGCCATGTACGGGATGACAACTGGAATTCCGCCTGCGTATTCGATTCCCTGCGTGTAATCGTCGGACAGCGCGACGCCGCGCAAAGGCAAGCCAGGAAGACTGGTCTTGCGCGTTTGTCGCATGCCAGTTAAGCCAATCATGGGCCTGGTCATGACCATCCCTCCAGGTTACTGCCGGCTAAATCTACTGCCAGCTGTGTAAATACGCTTCTTGTTCCTCGGACAATGTATCGATTCCGACATCCCAACTCTGTAGCCGCATCTGTGCCACCTCTAAATCAATTGCCCGTGGGATCATATGCAAGCCGGGCGCGTACCGGTTCTCTACGATCTCTCGCAATCCAAGCGCCTGCAACGCAAACGTCATATCCATCACCTCGGCGGGGTGACCATCACCAGCAGCCAGATTGACGAGTCTTCCCTCCGCGATGAGATAGATTCGACGGCCGTCCGCGAGCTGGTATTCGTCGATATTGGGGCGTACCCGGCGGATCGAGGTAGCCAGAGAAGACAGATCCGGCTTGCTGATCTCTACATCGAAGTGACCCGCGTTCCCGAGAATCGCCCCATCCTTCATTCGTTCCATAGCAGCCTTGTGAATAACGTGCTTCACGCCAGTGACCGTAATAAAATAGTCGCCATGCGGCGCAGCTTCTACAATCGGCATGACCGAGAATCCGTCCATGACAGCCTCGACGGCGCGAATCGGGTCGATCTCGCAGACAATCACCTTCGCCCCGAGCCCCTTCGCGCGCATTGCAACGCCTTTTCCGCACCAGCCGTACCCGACGACGACAACCGTCTTGCCGGCGATGACCAGGTTGGTTGTTCGCATGACACCGTCCCAGACCGACTGGCCTGTCCCGTAGCGATTGTCAAACAGGTGCTTACAGTCCGCATCGTTGACCGCGATCATCGGGTACTTCAGAACCCCTTCGTCAGCCATGGCACGCAGTCGGATGATCCCAGTTGTCGTCTCTTCACATCCGCCGACGATTTTTGTTGCCTGCTCCGGCCGTTCCTGGTGCAGAATCGTCGCTAAATCGGCCCCGTCGTCGATCACGGCGAACGGCTCGTGATCAAGCACAGCCCGCAGATGTGATTGGTACTCTTCTTGCGTCGCCCCATACCAGCCAAACGTCGTCACGCCCCGCTTCACGAGACCCGCCGCCACATCGTCTTGAGTAGATAGCGGATTACTTGCAGCAATAGCGACGTCGGCCCCCCCAGCCTGAACGACCAGCGCGAGATACGCCGTCTTCGCTTCCAAGTGCAGACACATAGAAATGCGTTTACCCGCAAACGGCTGTTCTTTGCGAAAGCGATCCTCCAGTTGCCGGAGAAGCGGCATGTGCTCGCGAACCCAATCGATTTTCAACGTACCAGCATCGGCCAATCCTAAATCACGAATTTGTGACGTTTTGCGTGCATCGGTCATAAACTTGTGTGCTCCCCTGTCAAATAAATATGAGTTCTGCAAGTCGAAATAGTATGACAGCGTGTCCGACTATCTCCCAACAAGGGAGAAAGACACAGGGTGAATTCGAGATAGGCCACCCGAAACCTGTATTTTCCTTTCCAACGGCATGAAAAAAGACGGATATACATCCGTCCGGAAAGTTGCCATGGATTAGAAGTCGACGAGGCCAAGACTGATCATCAAACCATCGTTGACCATTTTCATCATCGTCTCGTCCAAATGCGTAATTTTATCTGTCAAACGTTGTTTGTCAAGCGTCCGTAACTGCTCCAAGAGTACGACTGAGTCACGTTCCAATCCATAGCGTTGCGCAGGTATTTCAACGTGAGTCGGTAGCTTAGCCTTTTGGATCTGTGCAGTGATAGCAGCGACGATGACGGTGGGACTGAAGCGGTTCCCGATGTCGTTTTGGATAATGAGCACAGGACGAAACCCGCCTTGCTCCGATCCGACTACGGGCGACAAGTCTGCGAAGAAGATGTCCCCTCGTTTGACATTCAATCACTTACACCCCGCTTACTAAGCGATCCACCGTGCCTCCTGCTTCTTGTTCCAATGGAAATAGTTCGGAAGCAATGCGCAAATTTAAACGAGCCATTTCTAAATATCCTTGTTGCATTTGCTCACGAATTTCCGTCTTAAGATGTGTTGATACATACATACGCAGTGCCTCTCGTACAATTTGACTGCGATTTGTGCTACCCGTTCTCGCAACGCCGTCAACTTGCTCTAGCAACTGCTCCGGAACGTTGACTATCATGCGCTTTTTCCCGGACACGCGCGGCACCTCCACTGCTCTGGTGACACATTTCACACATCGGTTATTATAGCTTTACACCAAAGACAGGTCAAAAGATCAATTCACATGCAGTTTTGGAACGCGCGAACTCATTCCGCAGACCACTTCATATGGAATGGTCTCGGCAAGTGCTGCGATCTCTGTCAATGATAGCACGTCTTGCGTCGTTTGCCTCGTCCTTTGAAAAGTTTCTTTGATCCATCCATCGCGTTCTTCAGGATCCGTCCCCTCCCACGCCTCCGGCGTCCAATCAGAAGGAACTGCCCTACCAAACACCGTTACAAACTCTCCCACTCTTACGTCCGGTACATCACTCACATCGATCATCAACTGATCCATGCAAACCCGACCAACCACCGGCACCTGGACACCGCGAAGAAGGATTTTACCCCGATTTGAAAGAATACGAGGATATCCATCAGCATATCCAATTGCGACTGTAGCCACGCGCATATTTTTCGAAGCGGTGAAAGTGGCACCGTAACCAATTGTTTCCCCTTTCGTCACAGAGGCCACTCGCGTGATTGAACTATAAACATGCATAACGGGTTGTAAACCCGGCTCAGGAAGAATTGTCTCATCAGGAGAATACCCATACGCCGCAATGCCAATGCGAACCATATCGAAGTTCCACTCCGCATTGCGAAGCACACCGCCGCTGTTCGACACGTGTGCCATAGGAACGTCGTATCCAGCTCGCTTTAACTGTTCAATTCGCTCAGAAAAGATCCGAATTTGATTCCGCGAATGCTCATCTGATTCTGCATCGGAACATGCTAGATGCGTATAAATACCTTGCCACTTCAGATCGGACCGTTGAAGGACAGCATCAACAATGTCCCTAACATCTTCAAACGACTTAAACCCAACTCGATTCATCCCCGTATCCAAGGGGATATGCACCTTTAGAGGCCGCTCAAACCTACCCAAAGTTTGAACCGGGCCCCACGTCTGCGTATGAATGACGTCGATGTCGTTCTCAGATGCAATACGCAACTCATGCGGACCAAGTGCACCTAAAATCAGCACCGGCGTATCAAACCCCAACTTCCGAATCGTCAGCGCCTCTTCGAGCGTCGCGACGGCAACTTGAGCTACACCGGATCGGGCAATGACCTCCATGATCGGGCCGATATCATGCCCATAGGCGTTTGCCTTGACGGCAATCAACATCTTTGTCCCTTCACGCAATTTCTTAGCTAGTAATCGTAAGTTGTCTGCAAAGGCCGATAAATCGACGATAGCGAATGTTCCACGATACATTCCGCTCACCTCATAACTGCAAGTTTAACAATCAACACCGCTCCTGCATAGAACAAGGAAAAACTAGGCAAACGGGAAGTCGCGAACGGTAGGAGTGTCAATACGAGGATCATCTGGGGTTCGGTCGGTGGCTGGGATAAAGACGATCATGTCTACATCCTAGGGATTGTCTTGGCCGTGTAGAGAGGATCTGCAGACCCTTATCGACAGGTTCACGTCACTTGCGGATACTCAGCGGTATGTTCCGTTATCCGGCCCATTATCGCGAATCCGTCGAGTGAATCGTTTCAACTAGTGACTCCTGCGACCCTTCCCCAAAACTATAAAACGAAAGGGCACCCCAACGGCAGCGACGTGACATGCCTGTTGGGGTGCCTCATTTGAATCCGATCGAGGTGGGAGCCTTACTTTCCAACCTGTGAGAGTGTGGAGATTGCTATTTCCTGAAGCTGATCGAGGTTCAAGTCGTTGCTCGTCAGCGAGAACTCAACGCCGTTGTTCAACCATGTCAAACTGCTAACGTGGTCTGTATCCGTATATACGCCTGGTACGCCAAACATATCAACCAATTGACCACCTGGCTCTCCGGAATCTCCAGCAGTGGGACGCCACTCCTGCAGAACATAGTGGTGATCCCCACCATATCGGAGAATGGCACTCGTTTCGCTCGGCTGCATTAGACTTGTCATCTTTGTCCCATACAAGGTTTTCGGCTCGACGTAACCAAACGCTTGCTCGTCGCTGGCCATTGTTGTTTTTGCCGTGTCCTTGTTTGCCACAAGTGACTGTGGATTAAAATCATTCGGGCCAAACGTCACATTCTGGGTAAACTTGGTATACGTGAGTGTTACCGCCGCTTTGCCTTCTTTATCAAGCAATTTCACGGTCTTCGGATTCAAATCGGAACCCAGAACCACTTCTTGCTTACTGATGGTATCATTGGCCGGGGAAACCGGGACTTGGAATGTATATCCACCGTTCGAGCGGTTCATCTTTACATCCTTGTTCGTCGTGAGTTGCTTGAGCAACTGATCGTAGAGATAAATCTGCCCTTGGTTTTGGGCCCAGTTTCCGTTGAAGCGGAATACTTTCCCCAGTGAAGGGCTCACGATGAACATGCCGTTCTGGTTATGGACGATAATCTGGTGGATCTGTTTGTCCTGGTTACCCAAGGCAATTTTGTACGTTTCAGGTGACTCATAGGAAACCTGAACATAGTATGTCTGAACATTGTTGTCCATCTGGACGGTCATGGTCGCTTCACTTTGATAGTTCTTGCTGTCCAGTTCCTGAACGTGTGCCTGGATTTTTTGGTTGACTGACTTGCCCGTCGGTACGCCGCAGCCAACGACGATACCCGACATCAGTCCGAGTGCCAGAACGACTGCTGTAACCTTTCGCATAGCCACCTCGCCTTTCTCCGACACACACCATCCTAACCGCTCAATTCCGTGCGCCTATTCCGTCGAAAAACGTCACTATTGCTCGGGAAATGTAGTCTACGATATCCGACGCAGTCGTACTTATTGGCGTTAGCGCCGCTCCCGCAAGTTCCCCTGCGCGACCATGTATCCACGCGCCGAGTGAAGCAGCATCAAAACCATTCAACCCTTGCGCGATCAAACTACCGATGACCCCAGCCAACACATCGCCGCTGCCACCCACGGCCAGTGACGCATTTCCCGTTGGATTGACGCGAATCTCCCCAGCGGGCGTTGCAATGATGGTTCGGTAGCCCTTCAACAGGACGATCGCCCCGGTGCGCTCCGCCAATTGCATTGCAGCCGTCAGACGTTGTCTTTGCACCTGCTCTGTCGTCCAACCAAGAAGATTGGCGCATTCCTTCGGATGCGGTGTCAGTACCCAACCATCGTTCAGTCGGCGCAGCCCATTGCTCGCGCGGAGCAACTTCAATCCATCCGCATCCACCACGCCGCGCTTTGATGAGAACATCTCGTCGACTGACGCAGTACCAACGAGTGGTTCGAGATCTGTTCCGAGTCCGGGGCCGACGACAATAGACTGACAGTCTTCCAGTGCGGACACAGGCGACTCCGCCTGACGGACAACGTAATCCGGAAGGACGGCAAGGGATATCGATCCGCGAGTTCCGAGCACAACGAGCCCCGCCCCAGTCCTCGCTGCTCCAGCGGCAGCAAGGATGGCAGCACCTTGCATGTGGCCGACAAAAATACCGCAGCGGCCAAATGTCCCCTTGTGACTCAACGCGTCGCGACTGCCCCACTTTTGACGCAATTCGCTCGGATCAACGTATGAAGCCATTCCCTCCGGCAGCGGCGCTTTGATGCCAATATCTACGACGTGCGTGTGCCCAGAATAGATAGCCCCAGGAGTGACAGCCGTGCCTAGCTTCTCGTAGGCCATGGCTATCGTCTCGCTGGCACGAATCGCAGAACCCTTGACTTCCCCTGTTGATGCGTCAATGCCCGTCGGGACATCGATGGCTAGAATGGGGACACCAGAGTGGTTCATCTCGTCTACTATCTGCTCGTACACCCCGGCAAGCGGTCTCGTACAGCCAGTTCCAAGCAATGCGTCAACGAGTAACTCGATTGACGATCCGCCGAGATCGCCTGGCTGATAGATGTTCCAGGAAACATTGGCGGCCCCAGCCATGTCGAATGCCAGCTTGGCGTCGCCCTCAAGGTTTCCAGGGTCGACCACCGTTACAACATGTACCGAACATCCTCCATGTTGCAACCAGCGAGCTGCAATCCAGCCATCTCCACCGTTGTTGCCCTTACCGCAAGCGACGACCACCCGTTTTGCTCGACGTTTTACGACAGCTTCTGCAACAGCCTTCCCCGCATGGTCCATTAGAACAATGCCAGGAACCTTGAGCGTTTTGATGGTGTAGTGATCGAAATACCGCATTTGTTCACTCGTGACCAGATACACACAGTACCCTCCTCGAGGATTGATATATGGATATTCGGGTCGTCCAAACAATATGTACAAACATGACAAGCTCCAGAATTCACGTTAGTTGCAGCCTGCTACCGCCGTTCCCAGATGGCCACAGCAAACGCTACGTGCAGTGAGTGACTGATACTCACATGCAGGACGTCGCCTTTCTTTACCCGGTTCAAACCAACAGATGGCTCCCACTCCACGGTCAAACCCTGCTCACCCACAAGAATGGTGACATTCGCCATGCCCATCTTTCCAATTCCGCACCCCAAGGCTTTGGCAAGCGCTTCTTTTGCAGCAAAACGACCCGCCGTGAATTCTGCGAGGCGCGAACCTGAATAACCGTCGGCCTGTTGATACTCCCGGTCCGACAAAATCTTCTTGAGGAATCGATCACGATTCCGCCCAATCGCCGCCCCGACCCGCTCGATTTCCACCACGTCGTTGCCCATGCCCAGTATCATTTGCCGGCCCCTTTCACAAGCTACATGTATTCTATCGAAACCATGTCCACCTTTCATAATTGTTTCCTTTGACGTGAAATCAGTCGCGATTTGTGGCACAATCAGTCAGAGAAAACCAGAGAGGCGGATCACGCTTGCACAAGCTGCTTGAAATCTTACTCATTCTCGTAACTGGGTGTCTGTTCACACTTTTAATACGCATTCGTCCAAATGCGAAACCGCTCAGCAACAAGAAACTCATTGGAATTTTCGTCGTAGGCGTCATCATTGGCATCATTTTTCTCTCCACACAGAACTATAACGCCCCAACCACAAGTGGGTTATAAGGATTCGAATTGGAGGCTCTACCATCGTGATCGTTTTAAAGAGTAGGCACGAAATCAGCCTGATGAAGGAAGCTGGCCGCGTCGTCGCTGGATGCCACGAGGCTTTGCGCGATTTCGTGCGGCCTGGTATCACAACGCTGGCAATCGATGAGTTTGTCGAAAACTTTATCACGAAATACAACATGGAACCCGCGCAAAAAGGTTACCGGGGGTACCCGTTTGCAGCCTGCACGTCAGTCAACGATGTCGTGTGTCACGGTTTTCCGAGTGATCAGGTCCTGCAAGAAGGAGACATTATCACAGTCGATATGGTCGCCCTGCATAAGGGTCTTCACGCGGATTCGGCCTGGAGTTATGCTGTCGGCGAAATCAGCGACACAGCCAAAAAACTCCTCGAGGTTACGGAAAGGGCCCTGTACAAAGGCATCGAAGTGTCTGTGGTTGGCAACCAGATCTCGGACATCGGTCATGCCATCCAGACGTACGTCGAATCAGAAGGGTTCTCAGTTGTGCGCGACTATATCGGACACGGCATTGGCCGCCAGATGCACGAAAGTCCGGAAGTCCTGCACTACGGCCCACCACACCGTGGTCCGAGAATTAAGAAGGGCATGGCATTCACGATTGAGCCGATGGTCAACGTCGGATCGTATGAGTGTAAGTTGGATGAGGACGGCTGGACGGCCCGCACAGCTGACGGAAGCCTCAGTATACAGTACGAGCATACGCTCGTGATCACGGACGACGGGCCGGAAATTATCACGCAGCAAAACTGATTCAACTTCACGGCTAGGCGCACGGAACGGGAATACAAGGCTTTCTGGGGAGATGGACTGAGTGACGAAGCTCGGTCCATCTTTTACTGTCTCGTGAGGCCGAGGCCAACTCGTCCACCTGCCGCACGCTGAGCAAGCACCATTACCCACGACCCGCTCGTCGCCGTCCACCTTCCGATCACCCGAGCAACATACTGCCCAGTTCACCGAGGAGATACGATGCACCACCGACAATCACGCCAACAAGAGTCATTTCCAAGCCGCTCGTCCACCAGCTGCGCACGGTCATCTTGCTCTTCAGCGCCCCAACGACGAAGTGAGCGACAATGCTCACAATGGCCGCAGTGATAAGCGCCGGTGCACCGTGCAGAAAGAAGAAGGGGATCAACGGGATGACGGCACCGACCAATGTTGAAATCCCACCGAAAATCGCGGAACTCCATGGGTTTCCCCGGCCAGTTTCATGGATGCCCAATTCCTCTTGCGCCATGGTTTTCAGAAACTGGTCTGGATCAGAGGCAATTTGCGACGCGATTTTCGTCGCCTCCTCGGTCGAAAATCCCTTGAGCTCGTACAATAGGGCGAGTTCTTCCATCTCGTGTTCAGGATCCTCTTGGATCTCCCTCCGCTCCGAATGCAATTCAGCGTCCATGAGCTCATTCTCCGACTTCGTCGCAAGCCAGGCACCCGCGCCCATTGATAGCGTGCTGGCCAGTGCCCCGAACATGCCGCTCACTAGAATGGTTTGGTCCGCCTTCGTATATCCGGCGACACCCGCAATAATGCCGAACAGAGCGCCAAGCCCGTCGTTAACACCGTAGATAGCATCGCCCAGCCAACCACCCGTGCTTGTCTTGTGCCAACGCTCGGCATTCCATAGGCGGTTCAAGCGACGCTTCGGGTGGCTCGTGTCCGGTTCCGCCAACTGTGTGGCGATGTCGCCGTGGGACTTTTCGTCGGCGTCGATCTGATCGTAAATGGCGATGTACTCTGGCTCGTCGATCACGTTACGCTGCGACTGGTACCAGGCGTCATTTCCCTGTTCAATGCGCTCAATGTCATCCAATAGTTCAGTTAAGTTTTTTGACGCCGGCACCTCGGGAATGGCAATATCCACATTTGACTGCACACCAAGTTCGGCAAGTTTCTCTTCCCACATCTTTGCGTGCCGACGTTCGACATCGGCAAGCTTATGTAAAATTCCACGACGCCGACTGTCCTGCTCACGTTTCGCTGCAGCTTCATATAGTTTTGCAGCCTGCAACTCCCGGCGCAGGTTCTCGCGTAGCGTTTTCTCCAAGTAACGACTCAAAACACCACCTCCAACGTGTCCCAATATACACAAGCAGCCAGTCCCTGTGAACTGGCTGACAAAATTGCATTCATTTGTAGGTCCATACTGACGGGCGTCTTCCTCAGATGTCTTTATATCATGCCCCAAACTGGCCGGGCCTACCAACCCGGTGCATACACCTTAGTTCTAACTATCAATACGAATGAGCCGTATGCTTTGGACTGCGAACACCTACCGTGAGGAGCCTATCGTCGATCTCAAAATGCGCATCAGATAATATTTTAGCGAGGTATTCAAGCGGCGTTCGAGCGACTTCTGCGTACGACTTGCGGGTGTACAAGTCTCTAGCATTCGGCAATTCATGTTTCAGTTGTTTACGCAACCGATTCCCGGCAGCATCAGCGTCAACCAAGATGTAAACCTCATCCTGCTGCAGTGGAACAATTTCGTTCTCCACCTGTTCGTAGCTGAGTGTTCCTTTCGTGCATACCACCTCGACCTCTTCACGGAGAACCCGTAAAATGCGTGCTTTGTCCGTTTTTCCTTCGACGATAATCACCTTGCGCGAAGTCGATCGTGTATGCATAGCGTCCAACTTCCTTCCATGAGATGAGAACCGTTACGTCGTCACACTAGATCATATGAGGTTTTGGAAACTTTCCTGCACACCAATCTTACCATGTCCGCCATACCTTAACACGACGTCGTCGTTTCTATGGGTGAACGTCCAAGCAAACGAAGTCTCATGCCGTATGCTGTGTCAAAAGGAGGAGGATGTATGAATCGTCGGACAAACGTCGACGCAACTCCCTGTTTTCTTCCGCTTTTCCTGCTCTTCGGACTGGGTTCAGGTGGTGCCGCTGGTACACGCCCGTATGGTGGGTACGGCGGGTACGGGGTACCAGGTTACGACCACGGAGCAGTGCGTGGATTCGGTTACAGGTATGTTCCTGGTCAAGTCGCCCCGCATGCCGGTAGTCACCCCGGGGCCCCGTCATACTACTCGCCGAGAGCTCTGGGCACGCCGTCCACCGGCACTGGCACCAGTCGTCGTGGGCCGATTATGTTTTAGTACACGCTAGATGGGCTGTTTACACATCATTTCAAATGCATGTGTGAAACAGCCCATTATCACGCTCATATGGTTACAGGAGAAGGCCTTCGCTTCGCTGTAGCGGAGGCAGCATGTCTTCTTTTGGCGATTTGACGGGAGGAGCTAAAAGCTCGTCCCAACGTCGTTGATTCATGGCGATAACTTCGGGGACATGGCCGAGACACTGGGAACGCGCTCTTTACGGCGGCGGAACTCGGCTATTATGGGGGAGGCTTTTCAAGACATATAGCAAGTCGAAATATGGTGTCCATGAGACCTTGCTTCGGGGTGTACCGGAGCCGGGATGCAGAGGCGGTGAATCGCAGGCCAGAGCAGGCACGCACCACGGTCCAGACGGCACGTGCACGGGCACGCGATCTACCGCACGTGGATAGGGGATTGGCAGGTCGTTATCGACCACAGGTGCGTGTTGCAGCAGGGTTAGCGGAACGCCGTTCCTTTATTTGGCCATTTCGACCTACAGCGAAGGCTGATCAGAGGCAACTACGGCCTTCTGGTACGTTGTTCGCGCCTGTATGGGTGCAAAGTCACCAACAAGGGAACACCGGTACCCTAGTGCACCGGGCCCCGTGTCGGCAGCACCCCGCACCCCAGCTCGCTTCCCGCAGTCGGCTCCCGGCTCACGCGCACACGTTCCGCCGCAACGTGGATAGAGGGATCGCAGGCCGTTATCGAGCGCAGGTCCGTGTCGAAACAAGGGTAGCGGAACGCCGTTCCTCTATTTGGCCATTTCGACCTACAGCGAAGGCTGATCAGAGGCAACTACGGCCTTCTGGTACGTTGTTCGCGTTTGTGTGGGTGCAAAGTCACCAACAAGGGAACACCGGTACCCTAGTGCACCCGCACCCAGCCCCCGCATCCGCATCCGCCCCCCCATCCGCGTCAAGTAACAGAGTGGCCCCACCTGTGGGCCACTCTTGAGCGGTATGTGATTAGTAAACCGGTGTGGTTGTGCAGGTTGTGGTGGTTCCTGTGTAGCCGGGGACGAGCAGGAAGAAGAGAACGAAGATGATCAGAAACACAACCGCCCAACGAGTGTAACCGCCAAAAACGCCGTACATCGAAATCCCTCCTCGTAGGTTTGTGCATTCATGGCACACTCCCATACAATGCAGTTGGGCATGATGCAGATATGGATAGTCGTCTAAGACCGTGAACCTGGGCCTGAGAAGGATGACAGGAGGATTTTGCCGTGATTAAACCCATTGATTCGCTTCGAACCGACGAGCTACTGACGCTGGGAAGCCGCTTCGCCGTGTTCTTCTATACCCCGCTTTGCGGAACGTGTAAGTTGGCTAGACGGATGTTGGAGATTGTCGATGAAACGCTGCCCGAGTTGGTGATTTACTCGGTGGATGCAAACTTCGCTTCTTCAGTTTTGCAACAGTGGCAGGTTAAAAGTGTTCCAGCACTTGCGTACATTGTTGATGGGGAATTGGAATCCTTGCAGTTCGCCTTTGGCGGAGTCGATGAATTGTACGATCGACTGGGCTGCTTTTTCAAGCACTGAAGTCCAGCTTCATCAACGATCCGATGATGTGCAATGCGGCCGTCTCGTTCCAGCTGTCGTCCATCGCCCTAGGGATCAGTTCCATCCATAGATCCCCTTGCTTTGTGACGAGCGCGTGTCCTACTCCGTTAGCACCGTGAAACGTGTACCACTTCCCCGTGGATTGGTTCGATCCGACGTTAACCCGCCTCACGGAGACAATGTCATGTTGATCGATTGGCAACGGGGTTTTGGACTCCCTCAGGAGAAATTCATCATACTGTAGCGTCACCTCTCCTGGCTGCTCGGAAGTCGCGATTGTTAATACGTCGTCCTCACTCAAGTGTTGAGGAAGATATACGTGGTGTAGCCCCGTCGCGATCGCGACCGCGCGAATTTGATGCCATGTTCCAGGAAAAGGAACATCATCAGCATGTACACGTGGCCCTAGCCAAAACGAAGTCACAAATGAGCCCAGTAAGGTGCTGATGAGAGCCGCTGCCACTGTGACACCCTTCATTTGGTCGCTCCTTCCTACATTTACCTACGAAATTGTGTGCAGGGAACGTATTTCTATACATCAAACCTCCATGGAAACGCGAATGCCAGTACCATGGTCCGGCGAGATCGCGAGAAGGCGACACATTTATTCACATTCCACGTGCATGCTCAAAAACGCGCGTCATCTATCAAAGTAGAAGCGTAAAAATTACAAACTGGGGACAATATGGAGGGCTGATTCATTTATTCCACCTCAGGCACGGACTTTTATGAAATTTGATTAGCGAAACGGTAGGAATCGTGGGTATCTTTGTCGAATCATCAGTCCGGTTTATGAACACATAGTTGGTCAACTGATAAATTGCACCTTTATTTTCTTAGGGGGTCATCACATGAAAAAGAAACTGCTGGCCACAGCTGCTGCTGCAATTGCCCTGACCGTATTGACGGCAGGATGCGGCGCTTCAACGTCGGGAGGACAAGGGAACGCAGCGAGTAACAATGCAACGTCGGGTACGACCGGATCGAAGACGGGCAATACCATTAAAGTCGGTCTTGTCACGGATACTGGCGGTCTCAACGATAACAGCTTTAACCACCTTGCGGATGTGGGTCTTAAGAATGCACAACAGCAACTCGGAGTAACCGCGGGTGTAGTCGAGTCCAAATCGGAGTCCGACTACGTTCCGAACTTGAGCCACTTTGCTCAAAGCGGATACAACCTGGTCATCGCTGTAGGCTTCTTGATGCACGACGCGGTTGAACAAGTCGCACAACAATATCCGAAGACGCAGTTCCTCATTATTGATGACTCCATTACGGATCGTCCGAATGTGACCTGCGCGATTTTCAAATCGGAACAGGCAGGATACCTTGCTGGCGCGATGGCTGGACTGCTTGAAACAGGTAAAGCACTGCCGAACTTGAACAGCAAAAATGTTGTCGGTGTCATTGGCGGACAGAAAATTCCGCCTGTCGATACGTACATCGCTGGCTTCCAGCAGGGCTTTAAGAAGGAAGATCCGAGCGGTAGTGTTCTTCTCAAATATACAAACAGCTTTACGGACCAATCATTGGGAAGCCAATATGCTCAGAACGAGATGTCCAGTGGTGCTGACATCATCTTCCCAGTTGCGGGCGGTTGTGGAATCGGTGCAATCAACGCAGTCAAGACGGCAAATATTTACGCTATCGGCGTAGATACTGACCAAAAGTACCTTGCACCCAACAGCGTCATCACCAGCGCAATGAAGGGTGTCGATACCTCCGTGTTTGACACCATCAAGAATGTCCAGGCTGGTACGTTCAAGAGCGGCGTCCAAACTTTCGGTTTGGAAGGCAACGGTGTTGGCATCGCGCCGTCAATGAGCGGTGTACCGCAAGACGTGGTCGACAAAGTCAATCAACTCAAGCAAGATATCATCAGTGGCAAGATCCAAGTCTCCACAACGGTTCAACAATAGTCGAGAGCAGTCACATGATGGGGTGGGTCGCGGCGACCAACCGAGAGGAAACCGCCCCCACCCTGTTTCATTGTGGCAGAGGGGGTAAGCGGACACTTTGGACAACTTCCTAGAAGTCATTGACCTGAAGAAGTGGTTCCCCGGTGTGAAGGCCAACGACGGCGTCAATTTGTCAGTTAAAAGCGGCGAAGTTCATGCCATTTTGGGTGAAAATGGTGCAGGTAAGTCAACATTGATGAAAATGATCTACGGGCTCTTGGAACCCACGTCTGGGGAAATCCGTTTGGCAGGTGAAGCCGTTCATTTTCGCAGTCCGCGTGAGGCCATTCAAGCTGGGATCGGCATGGTCCACCAGCACTTCATGCTCATACCCGCTTTGACAGTAGCCGAAAATGTCGTACTTGGCGACGAACCCGGGGGAGTCAATTACAATCGACGCGAGGCTGTGCGACGGGTTCGAGAATTGTCTGAACGGTACGGTCTCGCCATTGATCCAACCGCAAAAGTCTCCCAGCTGTCCGTCGGGTTACAGCAGCGGGTGGAAATTTTGAAGGCGTTTTACAGAAAGGCACGCCTGATTATCTTGGATGAGCCAACGGCCCTGTTAACACCACAGGAAACCAGGGAGTTATTCACGATCGTCCGCAGCCTGCAAGCTGAGGGAACACCCGTGCTGTTCATCAGCCACAAGTTGGACGAGGTCAAGGAAATCAGCGACCGAGTCACCGTCATGCGGGCCGGAAAGACCGTCGATACCGTTGAAACGAAGGATGCAACACCACAAGACCTGGCTAACATGATGGTCGGCCGCGCCGTCGTCCTTCGGGTCGAAAAGAGCGAAGCTCGACCAGGCGAACCGATCCTCCAAGTCAAGGACCTAACGGTTCGCGACAGTGCGAAGCACGTCCGGGTTAAAGGCATTTCCCTGGAACTACGACGCGGGGAAATTCTTGGTTTGGCCGGTATCGATGGAAATGGGCAGTTTGAATTCGCCGACGCCATAGCGGGTCTGTTAAAACCTGACAGCGGAGAAATTGTGTTTGACGGAAAGAACATTACAGGGGTATCGCCAGCGGCTCGAACAGAAGCTGGAATCGCTTATGTTCCGCAGGATCGTCAAGCGGATGGACTTGTCCTCAATTTCGATCTCGTCGAGAACACCATTCTCCGCGACTTCCGCAAGCAACCTTACTCGCGCCGGGGTATCATCCAGCACGGTTCGGCGACCGAGTACACAAAGCGGCTCATTGGCGAGTTTGACGTCCGCCCACCTGATCCCGCGCGCAAAGCCTCGGAGCTGTCCGGTGGTAACCAGCAGAAAGTTATTTTGGCGCGTGAGGTATCTCGCGATCCGTTGATGTTAATCGCTTCACAGCCGACTCGCGGCCTTGACGTCGGCGCCATCGAAGGCATCCATCGTCAGCTCATCCGTCTTCGCGACGAGGGCAAAGGTGTGTTGCTTGTGTCGCTGGAATTAGACGAGATTCTCAGTCTGTCGGATCGGATCGCTGTCATTCACGATGGGCGGATTATCGATATCATCCCAGGGGAGCAAGCGACCCGGGAACAGATTGGCCTGTTGATGACCGGAACGCGTACGCATGCGGAGGTGACGTCCAGTTGAAAGCATTCCGTATCATTCTGTCACCCATTTTGGCATCCCTGCTGGCCATCATCATTGGCGGCATTCTCGTATCGGCCATGGGCTACAACCCGTTTGTCGTATACGGCTCACTTGTCTCAGGTGCGTTTGGCAGCGTGATCAACATCGGCAATACCATTACAGCCAGCATCCCACTCATCCTCTGTGGTCTAGGCATCGCCATCGCGTTTCAGTCCGGCCTGTTCAACATCGGAGCAGATGGGCAGTACTGGGTCGGTTCGGCCGCAGCCGTCTGGGTCGGCTACCACTTCACTACTTTGCCTGGGTGGCTTCACATCATTTTGTGCATCATCGTGGGAATGGTCGTTGGTGCGTTGTGGGGCGGCATTATCCCTGGGCTGACAAAGGCTTTTGTGGGATCGCACGAAGTCATCACCACCATGATGATGAGCTACATCGGCATATTACTGGCACGCTATCTGATCGAAGGTGGGCCCATGCAACAAAAGGGATACAACCCACAGTCCCCTCCGATCGCGCAAAATACACAGCTTCCATATTTCTCACAAGTCCTTCAGCAGTCTCAATTGTCACTTGTGGCCGTCGCCATCACCATACTTGCTGCAGTGGCAACGTGGTTCCTGCTGTACAAGACGACCACCGGTTACCAACTGCGAACAGTGGGTCTGAGCCACCGCGCCGCTAAATACGCGGGCATCAAAGTGAAACTGTTTATCGTGCTTGCACTGTGCTTGTCAGGACTATTTGCAGGGCTCGCAGGGTCCGTCCAAATGCTCGGCGTCGATCACCGACTCCTCGACGGATTCTCATCTGAATACGGCTACACGGCCATCGTTGTGGCACTTCTCGCTCGAAACAATCCGTTTGGCGTTCTTCTGGCAGGACTCTTCTTTGGGGCGCTTACGACGGGCGGCCAAAACATGCAAATTGTTTCGCAGGTGCCGGCAGCTCTAACTGACGTCCTGACCGGTCTCATCATCTTCTTTGTTGCATGCGAGCGCATTATTCCTCAAATCATTCAGTGGTACCGGCGACGCAGGTCTCTTCGGTCCGGCGCGCTTACATCCTGATTTCGGGAGTTGTGAATCTTGACCATCTTGGCAAATCCGGAACTATGGGCTTCCACCCTATCCATGGCTGTTCCCTTGGCTCTGCCGGCCATCGGCGGAACATTCTCTGAGCGAACCGGTGTCGTGAACATCGCTATGGAAGGCATTATGCTGATCGGCGCATTTTTCGGCGTCGCATTCTCATATTGGACAGGCAACGCGTGGATCGGCCTGCTCATGGCACTGATTATCGGCGGCCTCGTCTCTGCGGCTTTCGCCTGGGGCGCCATTCGTGTATCCGCTGATCAAGTTGTCCTCGGCATGGCCGTGAACATCTTTGCAGCCGGCCTCACAGCCTTCTTGCTCGACACCGTATTCGGGTTCAGCGGCACGCCGACAACGACACCGAAACTCCCGAATGTGAAGAGCATCCCGGGAATCGATCAAATTCCGTTCGTCGGGAAAATTTTCGAGAACCAGAGCATTCTCGTGTATATCATGATCCTCCTGGTCATCTTGTCGCACTGGTTCCTGTTCCACACACGCCTCGGCTTGCGGATGCGATCCGTCGGTGAACATCCACTCGCTGCCGATACGGTCGGCGTGAACGTGTGGCGCCTACGCTATACAGGCGTCATCATCGGTGGCCTGTTGTCTGCACTGGGTGGTGCTTACTTATCCATCGGCGTACTCAATAGCTTCTCCGTGAACATGACCAACGGGCGTGGTTATATCGCCTTGGCGGCTATGATTTTCGGCAAGTGGACCCCATTTGGTTCATTCGGCGCGGCTCTGCTGTTCGGCTTCTCCACAGCCCTCGGCATCGCTCTTCAGGGCCAGGGTATATCGTCGAACATCCTGCAGATGATCCCTTATGCACTGACCATTCTCGCACTCGCTGGACTTGTGGGGCGTTCCAATCCACCTGCCGCTGACGGCATCCCGTACGAACCAAAACGCTAAGCGTCTTCAGCGTCATCCTACACGCAAGTGGACAAGTGCCCGTGAACCACCCGTAAAGTGTGGGATGCGGGCACTTTTGGTCTGTCCCATTTTACAGTAGTATAGGTACGTAACCTTTTTCGAAGAAGAGCACTGTGAATGTACTGTGCAGATTCCCTCTGCGAACAACTACGTCTTCGCATTGGCGTGATTAACGGTCGGCGCTCCTCCTTGTCATGCTCCTCGGCCCTCGTGCGCCTCGCGTTCACCCAAAGTTGAGTTGAAAGGAATGTAAGGGTATGGGGGAAAGAGCTATGAGCATCCTGGAACGGGCAGTCATTCAGACGGTCGATTCCACAACAGATGCCGTGATTCTGCTGAGGCGTGAAGCGAAGGATTGGATCGTGGCGCATATCAACACGTCGGCGACTGAGAGGGAGCCAAGACTTGCCAAGGCACATGGTCGAAATTGGCGATCCGTTCTCGGTCTAGCAGAATTGTCATCCCAACGTGAAGTCGTCCACCAAGCCGTTCGGAAAGCTGAATCAACTGGACTTTCCGTACATATCGGCCTCCCGTACGGCACACACACGATCACCTTGAAGATTGTCCCCATCCAGGCCGAAACAGGGGCATACACGCACCTGGTTTGCACATATCCGTCGCAATGGTCCATTCAAGCGGCGATGCGCGAAGACACGACCGTTGAAAGTCTCCTTCAAGGTAGCGAACGAGCTTACCAGCGACTTGTGGAGTCATGCCCGATACCCATCATCGTCCACCGGAACTTTCGCATCACCTATGCTAATCCAATCGCTGCAAAGCGACTCGGTGTAGCTACACTACGCGGTGCGAACATTATGGATTTCTTCACTCCGTCATCCCATAACGTCATCGGCACGCGAATTGAACGTTTGTCCAAGGGCGACTCCCTTCCTACCGTCGAGGCGACCCTTGTTTCTCGAACCGGCGAACCCATTGACGTGGAAATCACAAGTATCTCCATGATGTATGACGGTGCTCCAGCGGTGTTGTCATTGGTGCAAGACATCACGGAAAAAAAGAAGAACATTCGCACACTTGAGCACTTAGCCTATTACGATCCGCTAACTGAACTACCCAATCGTCGTTTACTGCGCGAACGAACGATTACCGCCCTGTCCGAGTCGATGGAAAGCCAGCAAATGGTCGTCATATTCTTTATGGACTTAGACGGTTTCAAGTCCATCAACGACTCATATGGTCATGAGGCTGGCGACGATGCATTGCACGAGATGGCCCTGAGGTTGCGAACTTGTATTGATCCGTCACGTGACATCCTCGGTCGCCTCGCTGGCGACGAATTTAGCATCACAAGACAAAGAACCAACATCGAGGATGCTGAAGAATTGGCCAAATCGCTCTTGGCATCATTTCAGGATCCAATTCGTGTTGGTTCAACGGATGTTCGTGTGAAGCTCAGCATTGGTTTGTCCTTATTTCCCAAGGACGGTACAAGTTACGACGCACTGCTTCGCGCCGCCGACACTGCCATGTACGTGGCGAAGCAAGGCGGCGGACAAGCCTATGCTTGGCACTAGTCGACGCGGCTGTCCCGGCGTCACAGCCAGTGCGTTATTCGCCCCGGTTCCGGCTGGATCCATCTTTCAACAACAGTCCAGACGCCAGCGCGTCTTCTAGTTCATCCCAACTGAGATATTTCCGCGCAATATCCTCTTCAACCAGTTCGCTTCCACGCTGAACTTCGATAAACTTGAGCCCCACTTCGGTACGAATCGCGTGCCATTCGTTCGCCTTGACGCGGACGACATCTCCAGGTCCCACAGCAAATCGGTCCGTTCCCAAGATGACTTCACCGTGGCCATCGATGACAGTCCAAACTTCACCGCGCATCATGTGCTTCTGATAGCTGATATTCTTCCCCGGTAATAGCTCAATGGTTTTCGTGAGGACTTCTGTTCCGTCGTCCAGCTTCTGGTAGTCGAGCACCCGGTACGAGCCCCAAATTCGCTCTTCATACATAGGTCGATTTTGCAGCGTCCCGACCACGTCCTTGAGATTCGCACTCACTCGCTTGTCAGCGGCGAGGATTCCGTCAGGCGTGGCAACAACGATGGCGTCTCGAAGTCCCATGGTGACGACAGGTATACCCAGTTCGTTGATGATATGGGTATTCTCACACTCGTACAGAGTGCCTTTTCCGACTGTTTGAGATACTGTGCGGTCGGAAAGAGCGGCCCATGTGCCGAGATCGTTCCAAGTACCACGGTAAGGGTGAACGATAATGGAAGTCATGTGTTCCACAACTTCATAATCAAAACTACGCTTCGGAAACTCATCAAAACGCGCCACGCAAGCTTCGTACGAGGTTGGCCAGCCCCGTTTGGCGAGGAGATCGTATATCGTTCGCGCGCGGAAGCAAAAGACACCGCAGTTCCACAGTGCACCTTCTGCGATTAGTTTTGTCGCTCGATTTCGATCCGGCTTCTCGACAAACGTCCGCACGTGGAGCACATTTTCTCCCCGATTGGCGTTCTCGGGAACAATGTAGCCAAATTTGCTCGTGGGCTCCATCGGCTCCACGCCCATCAAGGCGAGATCGATGCCGTGGCTGGTGAGGAGCGTACCGAGGGTCTGAATCTCCGTGAAGTAGTGATCGTCGACAAAGTGATCGACAGGACAGATGGCGATAGGCTCATCTGCATCGATGCCCACAACGTCCAATAAGTACAAGACAGACATGGCGATAGCCGGGAACGTATCGCGACGACTCGGCTCCTCAATGAGCGGCACATTGCCCACTTGGGCGTAGATCATCTCCGATTGCGCCTTCGAAGCGCAGACATACGCATCCTTCTGTAAGCCTCTGCGGTCGATCTGTTTCCATACACGCTGCAACATGGACTGAGGCGCAGTTGCCCCGTCCGTGGGCAGGACCCGCAAAAACTGTTTTGACCGAATATCGTTGGACATGGGCCAAAGCCGTTTTCCGGACCCACCACTCAGTAGTACTAACTTCAAAATACGAACCCTCCAAACCCCTCAGTTCCACAATCAGTGCGTCACATTTCCCGTGTCATTCGTCGTTGAATTCTGACCCGAACTCGTTGGAGTTTGGCCTGTCGAATTTCCGTTTGTCGACGTTCCCGAACCACTAGTGTCCGAACGACTCGCGCTGTTTCCTGTGTCATTGGTATGGCCTTCAATCACGCCATTCGATGTACTGGTGGAATTCGACGATCCCGTTCGGTTCCCCGTATTCGCCGGCACGGTTCCATTGGACGTATTCCCGTTGCCCTTGTTCGACGTTGACTTCCCTCCAGTGGAGTTCGAACTGGTACTGTTCGTCGATGGGGTCCGTGTCGCTGCTCCACCACCCGCTCCAGTCGATTTCCCCGCACTGGCCGTACTTCCTGTATTTCCTGTAGCAAGTGCAGGAGTGGGCAACACGACCATCTTCAAGTGCATGGCTGCGAGCCCTTGTAAAATTTGTGGTAGCGCCTGTAGTGTCATTTGCTTGTCGTGCAAGTCAAAAACCCCGCCAGACGGCTGGTTGCCGAGCACACCGTGGACAATCTCACTCGGACTCTTGGCGGCCCAATCTCGTGGATCACGATTCCACAGTGCCAGAGTCATTCCATCGCGCTTCAGAATCTGCTCGGTGACATTGTTGAAATTCTCATATGGAGGCCGAAACAGACGCACCGGATGACCTGTCAATTGCTCGATGAGATGTGCATCATCATCAATCTCTGACAGTTGCTGCAGAGGGGAAACATTGAACAGACTCGGATGCGACATGGTGTGGTCCTCGACCAAGTTACCACTCTCCACCGCGTATTTCACCGCATCAGGGTATGCCTTCACGTTGTTTCCGATGTCAAAGAATGTCGCGTGCGCGTGGTACTTGTTTAATACATCAATAATCTGCCGCGTATAGGGTGATGGTCCGTCATCTATAGTCAAGGCCACCTCACCCGCCGGCACACTGTAGATTTCGGGCGCGATCCGGTTGGTCGAAATCTGATGGTAGTTTGCCATGTCCCAATGCGAAATCCCCGGGAGGTTCGTCGGGTCCGTCCACGCTGCGCCATCTTGTGCAGGCGGCGAGTCAACCGTTACGGTCGCCGTGTTGGTTGAATTGGACGAACTGTTGTTTGCCGCGCTGTTCTCCGTTGAAGTACTGCTATTTGTCGTCGCCGTTCCATTGCTTACATTCCCCTGCGACTCATTGGAAGGAGTGACACTGGTTGTGTGCGTTGGTGTGGTCGAAATGACAGATTGGGGTTTTGCAGCTGTCATCGAACCACAACCCACAATCGACGTCATACATAGCAAAGCGCCCGCTGCCGTAAAACATCTGCCCCTCATGCAGTTCCCTCTCTCGTCCTGTTGCCCCCTCATATTGAGTGAGGCTCGCGTGCTCGTCTTGTAAATTTGTCATAATCCGCTGTCCGTTGGTGTCGATGATGTAGACGTATCAGGGCGCGTATTTGTTTCAAAAAATCCGCGATTTGATATGAACTATGCTAATTACTCCTTGTCTTAATATAAAACAAGCTGGAAAAACCGTCGATGGTTTTTCCAGCTGAGGCTGGTCGCAATTTGGCGAAATCGAGAATGAAAACTAGACTGTCACTTTACGCCACGACAAATCAGTTGTGTGATCGCTTTGATGTCATTTTAAAACTTCCGGCCTTATCTCCTCGTCACGGTAGACAAATTGTTTACCCCCCAGCATGGAGGCAATGGCCCCGATGACGAGCATGATGAGAGAGATCACGAACGCCCAAGCAAGCCCGTGATGAAACGGTCCCGAAATCAGATTCGGAAAGAACTGCTTACCCGTAAGTGCCTCTGCCTGGTCCCTCGGCAGCGTGTGAAGAATATTCAATCCGTCCGATCCGAGCAGACTTTGCAATGGGTTGTACCCCAATAAAGCCGCAAAGAGTGACGCTGTGGGCGGTGTTTGCGCGATCACGCTCGCCGCATGCTGAGGCACGTCGTGTTCTACCATTCCGCTATACATGGCTTTCGGCAACGTTTGAGCCAAACCCGCAATGACGATAGAGAAAAACAGCCCCATACTCATCATCTGACCTGCATTGTTGAAGGTGGATCGCATGCCAGATGCAACGCCCCTGTACTTCGAGGGCACAGCATTCATGATGGCTGCACTATTTGGTGACGAAAAGAGTCCCATCCCCACGCCAATTACCAATATGTATGTCCAGAACAGCCAGTGATTGAAATTGGATGGGAGGGTGATCAAGAGCAGGAACCCAAATGCAGCGATCAATAGCCCCACCGTCGCGAACATGCGAGCACCAAATTTGTCGGATAGATATCCGCTCACGGGACCGGCCAACAGAAAACCAACCTTCTGCGGAAGCGTGTAGAGCCCGGCAACCAGTGGCGTGTTTTCATATGACACGCCGTGCAATGGGAGATAAATTCCCTGTAGCCAAATGATCAACATAAACTGAAGTCCACCCCGTGCTAGTGAGGACAGGAACGAAGCAATGTTGCCCGCACTAAAGGCGCGGCTCTTGAACAAGGAGAGGTGAAACAACGGCTGCTTGACGCGAGATTCAACCAGGACAAACAAACACAACATCAGGGCGCCGCCGATAAGACCTATGAGTACCATCGGATTGGCCCACCCCATGGTACTGTGTCCGTAGGGCATAATGCCGTAAGTCAAACCAAGCATGATGCCCAAAATACCAAGGCCCAAAGTAAGGTTTCCCGCTAAATCCATCCGCTGATGTGTGGATTGGCGCGCAACTTCTTTCAAAGCAAAAAATCCCCAAATGGTTCCAAAAAGACCAACAGGAACATTGACGAGAAATATAAACCGCCAATCCCCCGTTGCAGCCAATAGACCTCCAATCACAAGCCCTACAACGCTGCCGCCGACGGAAGCAATCTGATTGAGGCCGAGTGCCAACCCACGTTGATTCTCGGGAAAGGCATCCGTGAGAATCGCTGCACTGTTGGCAAACAAAAATGCCCCGCCAACACCTTGTAAAACACGAAACAAAATCAGCTCGATCTCGCCACTCGTCCCCTTACTCCAAGTCAGCGAGCAAAGAACCGATCCGATGGTGAAGACAAGAAATCCGAAATTGTACAGCTTCACACGTCCAAACATATCCGACAGCCTGCCGAATGTGACCAACAAAACGGTCGTAGCAACATTAAAGCCCAACAGAACCCACAATAGAAGGCCCGTCTGCCCACCCTGCAGTGGGTCTACATGCAAACCCGCAAAGATGACAGGTAGCGCAATAATCAGAATTGTCCCATTGATGGACGCCATGAGCACACCCAACGTTGTGTTCGTCAAGGCAATCCATTTGTAATGGGACTGTCGCAATGCCTGCTGTCCCATTTCATCTCCCACTTTCCAGTACACAATCTGTCATGCCGTCTCTCGTTGATAGACACGGGTCGGAATGCATCAAACGAGCCCCATAATTCGCTGTCACGGATCATCCTGTAACTCTTGAATCATTTCCTGGGCCCGTACGATCCGCACCTGATACGCATCCTTCATCTGCACCAGGCGCCCAACTTTCGTGTCTATTTGCCGCACTAAATCACCCAACATCTGCACGGAACTCTCAAGAATCTTCCTGCGTTCCTCAACGGTCAAGTTCCCGCCCAAGTCCTGTCGGTATGAATCCATTGCTTCCTCGACGCTGAGAACTTGTTTGATCTCTTGCAGCGAGTAACCCAGCGTCTCCTTCAGCCGCATAATTTGTTCGAGTTGTGCGACCGTCCTGTCGTCATACAGACGATGTCCCCCGCTCGTCCTGCGAACGGGGGAAATCAGTCCGACTTCCTCATAGTAATGTAGCGTCCGAGGCGTTATCCCCAAGCGCTGAACCACCATTTCAACAGTCAATTCTTGACTAGCCATCTTCACCTGGTCACTCCTGCTGTACTTACAGCGTTAAACTTGACACGATCTCGTCCGTAGACCGCACCCGGCCCATCCGCGGCATCAAATATTTCAGCGGATGCCTATGCTGCTCTTCGGATAAAGCCGTCATTGCATCCTCTACAAAGACTTGTTGATACCCCAATTGATAGGCTTCGCGGGCAGTCGTTTCCACGCCAATGTCCGTCGCGATCCCACAAAGCACAATCGTATCCACCCCACGCCTGCGCAGTTGAAGATCTAATTCCGTCCCGAAAAATGCCCCCCACTGCCGCTTCGTAACACACAAATCAGAGGACTTCGGCCCAAGTTCCGGCGCAATGACACTCCAATCCCTTGGTCGTTCCCCCGTGCTCGCCTGCGTCGGGGTGTCCGTCACCGGTTGCAACATATCCCGACCGTCATGAGAGTCCACATTGACCAGAACCACAAATCCGCCCTTTGAACGAAACGCATTCGCCAACTCCACTGTCTTCTTCAGTACATCCGTAGCCTTGTACGGTGCACACGGCAGCGACAAAATCCCCTTCTGCATATCAATGACCACCAGCGCGGTCTTCTCCATATCCAACTCAATACCAGCCATACCTACGCACACCTTTCATGGAAAATCCGAGTTTGCACTCAAACAAGTCTACGCTCCCAGAAAATGAACGTCAACGTAAGCTGTCGGTTTAAGTAGGGTAGACATTTTAGGGAGTCCAGCAGGGGCGCCGTTGAGGGGAAGGCAACACTGGCGTTTACCCACGTCGGAAATGTAAGGTGAGGAGAAAATGAGTAGGAGATTGCTGAGTAAGAGGAAGTAAAGATACTCCAGGGATATGAGGTTAGTTCGGGATGCTTGCTATTGGAGAACCACAGGCCCTTATGAAGTCGACTTTATCGTATGAGAGTCACTAGCGGAACGTGGTGGTCTTATCTGGCCCTTTGTGGGCAGTTGACACTTGGACAGCGGGAAACAAAGGTCTCCTGGTGCTCTGTTTGCGATTGGACAAAGCGAAAGTTGCGAACAAGGGAATACCGGGGCCTTGTCGCAGGCCCAAGCCCGGGCAACCCTCACCGCCCCCCACGAATACACGCCCACAAAACCGCGCACCCGCTCCACAACTCCGATCCTGCCCGCAAGCGCCCCAATCCACCCCCGCCCCCGGCCAACACATCCAAAGCCGCGCTCCGCGGCCTCACATGACGCAAAAAAGGCCGCCCCGCAAGCGCCCTCACGGCGGCTGCGTGACAGCCTCCTGCTACACTTCCTCAATGATGTCCATGATGATGATGTCCAGGGCCAGGACCTACATACCCAGTGGGGGCGGAACTTCCGTTCCCCGTGCCACCTTGGCCGGGTCCCGGACCGCCGCTACCCGGACCACCCGGACCATTGCCTGGGCCGGTCGAGCCCCCTGGACCGCCGCTACCGTCTCCCGGGCCGCCACCCGCCGGGCCAGTTCCATTTCCAGGCGGGACTTGGCCGCCACCGCCATCACCCTGACCTTGGCCTGGAGGTGTCACGTTTCCCGTGGCGACGGTCGTCGACACAGGGTTGCCAAGCGGTTGGCCGGAGTTCGGGTCAGTTGCTTGGACCGTGTACTGGTAGACCTGATTTGGCTGAACATTTGTGTCCACCAAGCTCGTACCTGTCGTCTGGCCAACTGGCGTTTGTTGATCGGTTGAGCCAGTTCCCATCGTTTGGCGCATGACGGTGTACGCAACGGTTGTCGGGAAGCCGCCGCTCCAGTTCAGGGTGACCTGGTTTTTCGCCGGATCGTAGGAGGCTTGAAGCCCCTGAAGGCCCGATGTTTGAGATTGCGAAGGCTGCTGTTGCTGTTGAACGTAGTTGACCCCGTCCGCCGTTCCCGTTACATACGGATACGGTCCGTTCGCAAACTGCTGTGGCTGCTGGTTTTGCAGGGCCAACGCGATCACGTCGTGGAACAGCTTTGCTGCGTTCGCGGACGGATCCACTGGTGACATCGTCATGTGGTTGGTGGGCGAAGAATGATCGTAGCCGATGTGAATGCTGCCGACAATCGTCGGTGTATAGCCGTCAAACCAGCCATCGCGAATCCAGTTCGGGTGGCTTCCGTTTAAGCCCGTATCGTACTGGACTGTTCCCGTTTTGCCCGCCACACCCCAGTTTGCCAGTTTCGCAGACTGACCTGTGCCGAAATCCACGACGTCCTGCATTAACCGTGTCATTTTGTCGGCCGTATCAGCTGTCATCACCTGTTTCTGTGAAGGTGATTCCTGATAAATCTCTGTGCCTTGTGCGTTGACGATTTTGGTGATGAGATACGGTTGGGATCGAACGCCTTGGTTCGCGAACGGTGTGTACGCGCCAACCATGTCCATGGGTGTTACGCCATTTTCCAAGCCGCCGATGGCAATCCCGAGGTGATTGTAATCACTGCTCGTCAGCGGGATGCCGTCCTTCGCGGCGAAATCAGCGCCCGTTTTCAAACCGATCTGTTGAAGCAGCCACACAGACGCGATGTTCTGCGACCACTCGATCCCGTACTGCAACGTCACCTTACTTGGACCGCTCGCGTTCCAGTTGTGCGGAGTGTACCCTCCACCGAAGTCCTGTGGTGCGTTGTTTAACACGGACGTATACGACCACTTGCCAGACTCAATGGCGGGTGCGTAGTCCATGATGGGCTTGATGGAGGAACCCGGTGAACTGGAACTATATATGCGATCCAACCCAAGCGACGTATACCCTTGTTTTCTCGATCCGGCCGCACCTAAAATACCGCCCGTTTTTGGGTCGACGAAAATTCCCGCTCCCTGGACGACTGTGCCCGACGTCGGGCCGGGGAAATCGCTGTCGTACTGACCACTCCAAAACACTTGATTGACGGCGTTTTGGACAGCGGGGCTGATGGTGGTGTAAATTTGCAAACCGCCCTGCTGAACCTCATCCGGTGAAATCTTGTGTTTATTTAAGTAGTCTAACAAGAAATTGGTGAGCAGCGGTTGGCTGTCCCAACCATCCCCCTGGAATGAGTGGAACTTGACGCCCAGTGGTGCTTGCTCAGCCTGTTGTGCCTGGGCTTCGGAAATGTAGCCCCAGTGAGCCATATTTTCTAGGACCTGATTCCGACGAGCAAGGGCGGCTTTCGGGTGTTGAAGCGGATCGTAGGCCGATGGCGCCTGCGGTAGCCCGGCTAACAGAGCTGCTTGCGGCAACGTCAATTGGTTCGGGTTTTTCTTCAAATCGATTCCGAAATAGCGTAACGCCCCTTGATCTGCTCCCGTGCTGCTCTCGCCCAGTGGAACGCGATTCAAGTACATGGCGAGAATTTCTTGTTTGGTGAAATTGCGATTGATCTGCACTCCAAGAATGATCTGTTGAAATTTCCGCGAGAATGTTTTATTCGCCGTCAGATAAGTGATTTTGGCCAACTGCTCAGGGATCGTGCTTGCACCCTGTGCCAAGCTGCCGGAAAACACGTCAACAAAGGCGGATCGGAACACGGACTTGATGTCGATCCCGGAATTCGTCCAGAACGTGTGATCCTCCGTTGCGACAATGGCGTTTTGCAAATTCTTTGGAATCTGTTGATACGTTAAGTCTGTGTTTTGTGAACCTAAAGTCATCAACTTCGAACCGTCACTAGCGTATACAACAGACGGTTGGTGCACCTTTTCAAGCTGTGCGGCCTGGAAAGGCATAAAACGGACTGCCAAATAAAAAACAAGGGCAATCAGTAGCACCAAGGTGATGACCAATCCAGCCAAAATGGATATCCACCGCCGTACCAAATGCGGCACCTCCTAGTCTGTGAGGTCGCTTCCCTGTGTTGACTGACCACCCTTACCGCCATGGTTCATGGGGTAGCGAATTTAGAGCCGCTTCAACCTCCACGTGTAGCTGGGACCGCTAATTGCCGTCACAGTCTTCAATGGAATGGTCTGTTTCTGATTTCCCACGGAAACGGTGAGCGTCGCGACAGTTTCACCAGCATTCACGTGACTCTTCACATTCTTTGCTGGTGCAACGACCTTATGAACTTGCATCCCAGGCCAACCAATCATATCGACCGCTTTCCCAGCGTGCAAGACTTGTGCACTTGCCCATGGCGCTTGGACCGTGGCAACAGGCTGATCGGCCGTGACCACATGCACTTGACGAACCGTCGCCTGAGCTTCTTGGGAAAGCTTCACGCCCTCATCGAGTGCTGTCATGAGTTCCGATGGACCCTTCGTCTGTCCGAGCACGGCACCAACTAGCAAGACGTTTTTACCGCCCACTTGTTTTTGTGAAGCGAATACGAAGCAACCTCCGGCTTGCGAAGTGCTGCCAGTTTTACCGCCGATAATCCCGCCATGTCCAAGACGGGCGTCGACATTGTACACGAGACCTGCAACTGGAAGCTGTGCTTGTGCTTCGCCCACAATGGTTTTGAATGCATCCATTTGCATTGCTGCCGAAAATACCTTCACTTGGTCCACAGCCGTACTGGCACTCGCTGGGAGATAACCACTGGCGTCAGCATATGTCGTGTGAGTCATACCCATTGCCTTTGCTGTGGAATTCATATCTTGTACAAACTTGTCGACGCTTCCGTCGGACCAGTTCGCAAGCAAAGTTGCAACGTTGTTGCCGGAGGGAAGCATCAAGCCCTCGAGCGCCTGCCGTTCGGTCAGTTTTTCGCCTGCCTTCACAGCGAGGACAGATTGGCCTTTGGACTTATCATCCAAATACGTTTTGTAGTCTTCATTTGTGACCGTAATGGTCGGGCCGTCCTGGCCCACACCTAACGGGTGCTTCTTGAGGACCAAATAAGCGGTCATAACTTTCGTGACACTGGCGATAGGTGTCGGGGTTTGGGCACCAGACTGACCCATGTCGCCAATGCCCACTGCAGTCAATGCTGCCTGTCCTTCTTGCGGCCAGTCAAGGTGAGGCGCTGATCCAGGCAGCGTTTGAACTGTCGCACCTTCCGCTTGAACGGTTAAGTGCGGAAGCGGTCGGACGAATTGAACGACGGGGATGGCAATGATGACGAGAGCGATGATGATCCACTTGATGCTGCGCACGAGTATCCTCCTATAATATCCTTGCTGGTGCTGATGGGGTTACTACAACTCATTTGATACAAATCGTTTAAGAGGTTGTCTGACCGTACCTCCTATGGGGGAGAACAGTCAAATTAAGCTTTGGACTCGACAGACGATTCGCTCGGTCCGCGCTCGGAAATTCGGCGATACTGCATATACATAGCGAGTCTCCATGGAAGCAGCATGCCGAAAGCAAGCACAAAAAATAGTGACCCTGTTTGATAGATATCAACGTATTGCTCTACCACACTATGCAAGATCATGCGAAGAACAAGCAACCCCAAAAGAATGTAAATAAACGCTTTCGATCGTTGCAGGTAGACATTGCCGTCTCGCATATACATTTTTGACGTGAGAATCAGTGGGTAGCTTAAGACGCACCCGGCAAGGAATGCGATGACAGCATATTCAAACCGCTCATGCGTGAACGGAAAAATGTACATCAAAAAGCCAGTGCTCATCATCACGGGCGGGATTAAAATCTTTCGCGCATTCGTGGGCCGTCGAGACGCACGCATTCGAACGACGATGACACTGAGCGCAAACACCACCGCGATCACCGATGCAACGACCGTGGCCACTGAACTATTCATACCAACCCCTCACTTTCACAAATCCGTAAGATGTTGTGCAATTGTTATCCCAACTTGCACGTTGATGTACATACCCTGCCAGGAGTATACCATCAAAACAGTGTCGTAAATTTGAACGGAGTCCCACAAAATTACGACATATTCACCTTCATTTCAAGTAATTATTCCCAAAAATGTATTTCATTCTGGATCATTTCCGGAATCCACTAATCATCCCGCTTTTCGGGTACGCTAATCGACGATATGACGGATTTCTGACATTGCAGTCCATTTCAACGTCAGGATCGCTTTCTATCCTTTTATTGACTTCTCTACCCTTGCTAAAATGTTAAGCGATTGAACTACATACCATACGTTACTCATGAATCTCCAGGGAGGATCCCAACCTCAGTAACATGTGGCCACTGGGCAAAGGAGAACTGCAGGTGCTTGAACGCTATGCTACTTTTATCCACAAATTTCGTTTTCTGATCATGATTGTATGGGTCGTATTAACCGCCGCGGCCTACGTTGGATTGCCTTCACTCAGTGAAGTGGTGTCACACAAGAGCACTCAGTTTCTTCCGAGCAATTCCACCGTCGTCGTCTCCCAGAATCTGCTCCAGCAAATCAATCCAAGTCAGACGTCAAAGAGCACTGCCGTGGTCGCAATGAACAACCCTCGTGGGCTGACCGACGCGGACAAACAGTATTTCCGTGACAAACTGTCCGCTCTCGACCGCAATCACGAAAAGTACGGAGTAGAGAGCGTCCAAGACGTGTACAACACAGACGCCTCGGTGTCGTCGAAATTTAATAGCAGCGATCACACCGTTCAGATCGCCGTCATCGGCTTTCCCAAACAAGACGTTGACCAAGCCACGGCCGACTCGCTGAAGCATGTCAAATCAGTTTTCTCGGACCCGCCCAAAGACGCGAAGATCCTCTTTACGGGCGACGTACCGATCCAGCAGGACCAAGTCAGCATCTCCTTGAACGGAGCAGCGAAGACAGCCGTCGTCACCGTCATTCTGGTGCTCGTCATCCTGCTCATTGTCTTTCGATCCGTCGTCACGCCCCTCGTCACACTTCTCGCCATCGGCCTGTCTTATTTGATGTCGAGCAGCATCGTCGGTTGGTTGGGCAGTCTGGGCTTGCCCGTCTCGACGTTCACGAACACATTTCTCATCGCCATTATTTTTGGGGCCGGAACGGACTACTCAATCATCATTTTGAACCGGTTCCGGGAGGAGATCGGGCACGGCCAAGAGGGCATTTCGGCGCTTGCCTCCGCGCTGCGCGGCATCACCAAAACGGTCATCTTTAGTGCACTCACCGTCTTTGTCTCATTCGCGATTCTCTACTTTGCACACTTTGGACTGTACCAAACGGCCGTAGGTGTGGCCGTAGGGATTTTCATCACGCTCGTCGCTTGCCTCACGTTCATTCCCGCCCTCATTTTATCGCTGGGGAGAATCGTGTTTTGGCCCCGCAAAATCGGCAGTGGCGTGGCCCACAAGCCCTCTCGCATCTGGGGCGCTACAGCTCATCTGGCCCTCAACTATCCATGGCGAACGTTGCTTGGAATCGCCATTGTACTCATACCAATCGGTCTCCTGTTTACCGACAAACGCACATTCGATCCGATGTCGGACATCCCCGGAGCCCCGTCGGTCACAGGGTTTAACACGGTGGCACGAGCATTTGGGCCTGGTGATGTCATGCCGATGGACATCGTGATCAAGTCTCCGCAGGACCTACGGACGTCGGAGGGCTTGACGACCATTGAGAACGTATCCAACGCCGTGGCAAAATTGAACGGCGTGCACGAGGTGGACAGCGCGACTCGTCCTCAAGGGAAAGTCATCCAAGCGTTCCAACTCGCCAACCAAAACACGCAAGCGGCAAGTGGATTGAGCCAAGTACAAAACGGACTAAACAGCCTGGCTAACCAGTTCAACACCGTGTCCGGGTCACAGGGGACACAAAAGTTGGTGAGCGGCGCACAAGGCGTCAGCCAAGGCGCGAACGAGCTCAGCCACGGTCTCACCCAGACAGCCAGCCAAACCGGGCAACTCGTGCAGGGGGCAGCACAGGTTCAGCAGGGTGCTCAAAGCTTGGCGCAGGGCCAGAATCAATTGTCCAAGGGGGCCAGTGCGACCGCGACAGGCGCTCGTCAAGTGGCGGCCGGACTCGCCCAAGCTTCAGAGGCCGCTCAACAAGTGTCGAACGGGGCAACACAATTGAATCATTCCCAAGCGCAGTTGGCACAAAGTGCATCAAACCTGGCCAACGCCCTCGCCGCCTGGGCAAAAGCGCATCCGTCAGCTACAGCCGACCCGAGTTGGCAGCAAATCGAGAAACTCGCACAGGGAACTGCACAAGGCGTCAGCCAAGCTGCAAAGGGGACTCAACAACTGAGCAACGGAATGAGTCAACTCAGCGGATCGCTATCAAAGTTACAAAATGGTGCACAACAGGTGAGCAAAGGAACACAACAAGTTGCTGTGAGCGGGCAGAAACTTGCGGCCGCTTCGGCGCAGATCGCAAATGGATCCAAACAGGTTGCGACGGGAACCGGTCGACTTCAAACGGGCCTACAACAACTGTCGCAGGGAGCAAACCAGTTGGCGAGTGGATCCTCGCAGTTGGCGGGCGGGGTATCCACACTCAGCAGTTCGTTAAGCCAACTGAACACTGGTTTAGTCAAAGCGAACCAGGCATTGAATCAGCTATCAGGAGGCGTCGGCCAAGTAAGAGGCGCGCTCAATCAGTCCTCCAAAGCGACGAGCACCGGGAATCCCGGATTTTACGTTCCCCCTTCCGCACTCAACAACGCCAGTATGCAGAAGGCCATTGATGCCTATGTCTCGAAGGACGGTCATATTGCCGACATTCGTGTGATCCTGAGCACGAATCCGTACAGTATGGAGTCTATCAATCGCATGCCAGCCATTCAGCAACAGGCCGAGGCGGCATTTATTCAAAGCCCCATCCATTCAGGCCAGATGTACTTGTCAGGCACGACCCCGACACAAGCAGAGCTGAATCGGGTGTCTTCGGCGGACTTCACCCGGACTATGGCCTTGGTCCTTGTCGCCATTTTCCTGATTTTGGTACTGTTGCTTCGGTCCATCATCTCGCCACTGTACATTATCGCGTCCCTAGCGGGCACATATTTTGTGACGATGGGCATTCTTCAGACCGTGTCCGTTCACGTTCTCGGCAAGGCGGGTGTCAGTTGGACCATCCCGTTCTTTGTCTTCCTGCTGCTCGTTGCACTTGGTGTCGATTACTCCATCTTTCTGATGTCGCGGTTCGACGAGGAACTCAAATCTGGGCGCCCCTCCATTCGATCCGCCATGCACAGCGCCATGAAAAACATGGGCAACGTCATCTTTTCCGCAGCCGCCATCATGGCTGGAACATTCGGGTCCATGGCTGTGGCGGGCGTGACATCGTTAGTCGAGATCGGGATATCGATCATCGTAGGTCTCTTCGTTTACTCGTTTATCTTGCTGGCGTTCTTTGTCCCGGCCTGCGCTGCCGTCGTGGGAGAGGGGCACTTCTGGCCGTTCCGCCGTCCAGACGATTCTGCGCGTTAAGCATATAATCCGCGCTGTCATCCAATATAAGACAGTACGTTATCTTGGACGCGTGGAGGTCATCGTGTGACGCAACAAAAACAAAATGCTTCTGCCAACTCGCAGACTCAAACAATGCCTGTGCAAACGACATCGTATCCAACTTCGTTCCCGCCTCAGCATCAAACGCAGCAACCAGGTATTGAGGAAGTGATGAATCCGACGCCCCAGAGCAACAATTTGCGCTACAAAGGAAGTGGCAAACTGACTGGGAAAGTCGCCGTCATTACGGGCGGCGACAGCGGAATCGGACGCGCTGTGGCGATTGCCTTCGCCAAGGAAGGCGCCGACGTCGCCGTCATCTACTACAACGAACACGAAGATGCGGACACGACAGCGAAGGACCTTTCGCAATACGGTCGGCAGTGCCTGACCATTCCTATCGACGTCAGCGATCCCGACGCCTGCAAGAAAGCTGTCAACGACACAGTCGCCAAATTCGGTAAGCTGGATATCCTCGTCAACAATGCCGCCGAACAGCAGCCCCAGAACAGTATTCTCGATATCACGCCCGCACAGTTGCAGAAGACGTTTGCCACAAACGTCTTCGGCTACTTTTACATGGTGCAGGCGGCGCTTCCACACATGAAGCCCGGCGCTTGTATCATCAACACGACATCGATCACGGCCTACGAAGGCAACGAAACACTCATCGACTATTCAGCGACGAAGGGGGCTATCGTGACGCTGACGAGATCGCTCTCGCAATCTCTCATCAAGCAAGGAATTCGGGTGAACGCAGTTGCACCGGGCCCCATCTGGACGCCCCTCATCCCGTCGACGTTCGACGCCAACCAAGTGGCACAATTCGGGAGTAACACGCCCATGGGGCGAGCCGGGCAACCCTGCGAACTTGCCCCAGCCTATGTGTATCTTGCAAGCGAAGATAGTTCGTATGTGAGTGGTCAAGTTTTGCATGTGAATGGAGGCACTATTGTCAACGGCTAAAACGGAATTGCAGCAGCTTCCACGGACGATTCATCGTTAAACCAACACCCATAGCGAACAAGGTCCCGCCCAATGGAGTTTGAGCGGGACCTTTGTTGATGTCAGCGAATTTTGACGAGTTCACTTAAACATGGGGTCCAATCCGCACCAGAAGTTCGGTCAATGTTGCGAAACGAGCGTAACCGATCCATTTGCCGGAATGACGCCACTGATTGGCGTGCCGGGTGCCTTGCCGCCACTTACTGCAGGTGTCTGGGCTGCAATCTTGATTTGGTACATACCGTTTGTCGGCGATGGCGACCCGGAAACAACAAAGTCTCCGTTGTGAAGGGTCGCAATCTGTTGCGATGGATTGGATGGATTGTAAACAGGTACAGATGTCTGTGTCCCGCCTTGGTTTCCCACTTGGACGCGGTACACGTTGGTCAACTGAACATATTCGGAGTCGACCCATCCGAAGTTCGGAATGTGGTACCACGGCATCACGAGGCCCCCTGCCATGCCCTGTTTCACTTGATCCACAGTCACGGTGGTACCTTGTGGAATGGTCGGAAGACTCGCAGGCGTGCCCATGTACTGAGTCCACATTTGATAGCTCCACACACCATCCGGTTGCGCCATGTTCATGACTTGTGATTGGAACTGTTTCACCGCGGCTTGAGTTGCTGGACCAAACTGTCCGTCGACGGTCAATTTCAATCCCAACTGCTGATTGAGGAAAGTTTGTACTTCACGTACTGCCTGGCCTGCGCTATTCAAACGAAGCGGGCCAAAGAACATGGAATCCATTCCTGTACCCATGTCCGAGAAATATGGAACACCGTTGTAAAATTGATTGGAAAGAACAACTCCAGTTGCCCCGTTGAAGTAGAACACAGGCTCCACACGACTTTGTGGCTGTGGAACAGTTTGTGAGGATGGGTACTGCTGATAGTCGTTGATACTGGAACCAATCGATGATGCGAATTGACCCATCAGACTTCCAATACTCTGTGCCCACTGCTGATCTGTCGCGTAGTGCACATTCATACCATCAAGCGTTGGCTTTACGTATAAGGAAGCACCGGGCTCGAGGTAGTTATTGCGCACTTCCCAGGCCTCGAAACGTATGGCATAGTCTTCACTCGGAAACATGCCCGCATCTGTGCCAGGGTTCGAGTCAAAGGCACCGTAGCCGAACAAGTTGTTTTTTTGCAGGGATATCTGACTTTGTCCCCAATAACTCTCGAGAATGGCATGAGAGACTAGATAGTTTGCATCTACACCATACGTGTTCTGAGCGTCCATGAAGGACACGCCAAGACCGGTCATAGGTGATTTGTTGTTGAGCAGATATTGATCAATACTCGACGCATTCACATCCGCCGGTGCGGGGAAGCGAAGATCTACATTGTGATATGTAGAGCTCGATGGCGGCGTTGATGGTGGTGTTGTCGGTGGCGTCGACGGCGGCGTTGATGGCGGTGTCGACGGCGGTGTCGGTGGTGGCGTCATTTTCCAGGTTGTGCCTTGCCAATCGGATTGGATGCCGGATCGCTGCAGTGCGTTCATCACGTACCACGTTGGCATGAACATAGTTGCCTTGTTGGAGGCGGGATCGACATGGACGACTCCGTCCACGCGTGCGACGACAGTCCCATTGATGGCGATGGACGTGCTGCCTTTCCCGTATTTGATTTTACTGTAGTCAATATTTACGCCAGCCGAGCTCGGAATGATAATATTCCAAACATTGTTCGACCAAGTGTGTGTGAATCCCATTTGGTCCAGTGTGTTCATGACATACCAAATGGGCATATAGTCCGTGCTATTGTAAGTAAAACCCATCGGAGACGTAATGAGCTTGCCGTTGTAGTAAATCTGTTTTGTCTCCATGTGCGTCACAGCTTTGCTTGACGCTGGGAGGCTTACCGGCTGTGATTGGAACGCACTCATCGCCTTGGTCAGTGCACTCCACGTTTCGGGGCCGACCCCGCCGTCAACCGTGAGGTGATGAGCCGCTTGGAATGCCTTGACTTGCGCGGCTGTTTGCGATCCAAAATCGCCGTCCGCTTGCCCCACTGTGAATCCGAGTGCGTTCAAGTCATTTTGTAGCTGTACAACAGCATCCCCTTTGGATCCCATTTGCAGAGACGGTTGCCCTGCCGTTGTGGTTGTCGATGCCGTTGTTGAAGATGTTTGCGCATAAATCGTGGCCGGCACAGCAACTGAGAGAAGTGTCGGCAGCGTCATTATGGCAAGCAAACGATGAGTCTTCAATGGTGAACCTCCACTTCTCTCAACCCGTATTCAGATTGGCCCCTGGGAGGGCGTCTTTCATTCCCTGGACCAACCTGAATCTGGGGTTCATATTACTGAGTGATATCAACGCGGTGGACGACAGGTCCCCCCGTACCGAGTTCGATGTCAAGGCTGCCCAATGTCACGGTGCCACCAAAATCCGGAAGCATTTGATTCATCGTGATAGTTAAGCCGTTATCTTGGGGGATTCGAATCCGAATCTGATCAGTTGGTGAAACCTGTAGTTCACGACTGTCCAATGTGGACGCAGACTGCCACGTGCTATCACCCGGGAGCTGATACTGTACGTCTCCAAGCGTCGAGGTATAGCTGAACCACTTTGTCCCGGAAAGACTCGGAATCGATAAAACCCATGTCCCGCTTTCATTCGTCAAGTGCATTCCGTCATAGAATTGATAGGTATTTGTAATAGCGGCTTGAACGTCTTGATTCGACGGGAAAAATGGTTTCCCGCTGCTCGTGGCGCCCGTAAAGGTTGCCGTTGCCTCGTCTTCAATCGGATAGTCGATCTGATATGAGTTTGCACCCGTTACACGAAATCCTTGTTGATTGTCTGCAAGATTCGACATTATTTCAGTCAATTCCTGCGGGGTCAACAAGTCTGTTGACTGAATGCCAGATGGATTTAGACCAACGATGTTGGCCCAATCTGAAGGGTCCGCACCGGGCTGAAATGCCCCGTTCTTCAGGCCAAACGCATTCCACAGAATAGTGTCCGCAGTTTTGGCATCAATGGCCGCATAGGCGCCCGAGTGGGTTGCTGAGGGTGGTTGATATATGCCCTTGGCAATGGCGCTCTGAACGATGCCCCAGTGCGAGTCAGAGGACGCGATGTCGTCGTATTTGCTTGCACCGGTTGAACTTGGTGTCACACCGAATTGTTTCTCCACACCCTGGAGGAACTGCCACGTGGCAACCTCGTTGGCGGGAAGCTTGGGTTGCGGCTGCACTGCGTTCTTCAGAACCCAAGTCGTCCCGTCCCACGGAGAGTCAATCCCCACACGCTCGAGCAATTGCTGCGTATACCAGATGGGAATAAACGTGGTGGGTTTACCAGTCGACGGATCGATGGCGGCAATACCGTTTACCTTGTGCATTAATTTGCCGTTGATTTCGAGCGAAATTTGACCTGTTCCCACTTGAATATTGGAAGTGTCCACGGAAAAACTGCTTGGCACGGTCATGTTCCACACGTTATGATTCCACGTGCTCTTGATGCCTAGTTGTTCGAGGGTGTTCATGACGTACCATATGGGCATGTACATCGTATTGTTATAGGCAAAACCGTATGGCTGTGTAACCGTCTTGCCATTCAGGACGATAGCCTTCTTTTGCATCTGATAATGCGGTGTCGATGCAGCTTGTGCGACGGATGCGAAAACCGGCCACGCGCTCATCGCCGCCACGCCCGTCAGTGCAATGAGTGCCCCAGTTCGACGTTGATTCATGACATCACTTCCCTTGAATAAATGCGGCTGTATTGTCGTACGCAGCTCGCTGTGTCGGATCGGTTGAATTAGCGGCAGTGACCAACAGTTTCGATCCGTCATAGAACGCGTGAGTCACTTGATCCCGCCCGAATCCTTCCATATCTAGTTTGCTGAGAAAAGTGTTGTAGAGGTCCTGGTTACCGGCGTCCAGTCCGGTTAATTCCACTTCGATTCCCATGCCATCCAGATTTGCCGTTTCCATCGCATTGCTAATACGTACCTCGTCGGCGGCGTTTCCTTGCTCAACAAAATTTGGCTGAATCCAAGCTGCATCGAAGCCGAGATCGTTCCATACAGATGTTTGGTCAGCCCCATAGAATGGGATCCAAAACAGTGGTAACCCATTGTCGTGTGCCGCTTTGAGCCCAGCGTTCAGATAGTCGCGTTCTCCTGGGTTGGCACTGTGATACTGTTCCTCGTTCCAGTAGAGTCCCACAAGTTGCAAGTGCTGAAAGTTCGCAGTCTTCCAACGCGTTAAGAGACTATTGATATACCATTGCAGAGCTGCCTGCCTAGCCTGTGAAGCGTTCGGGTCTTGGGTTGAGCCGCCAAAGTTCAGTTCTTGTCCATTCACCATACCGAAGTCGTGTGTGCCATATGGGAAATTTGGAATAGTTAATACGACTTGCTCCTTGTAACTAGGTCGGTTCAACGCCGTGTTCGTTGTCGCCACAGCCTGGTCGAGGGCGCTGAGTTGTTGTCCTGGCGCAAACAAATCGTTGAGATAGCTCGTGAGTGCGGACTCTGTATCCCCGACAGTTCCGTAAGGAAGAAATAGCATGGTATCGAACATCGGCGACGTCATTTGACCACTTTGGTCCGTGTACGCCACCATGGGCCGAAAGTCGTTCGCAGACCAAGTCCCTTGGTTGCCGTACGCACCTGTCTCTACCAGAAGCATATTGTGAATGCCGTGCGCATTCTTTGCGGTTGGCGAGAGCGGCCCCATGTCCGTTGTAACTCCGCCTATCGATGTCAGTTTCGATGGATCCTGTCCAACTTGCGTGGAGCTCCCTGAGACTTTGAGTCCCCTTACAAACACCCATATAGCGACGGGAATATGTAAACGAACCGCATCGGCCTCAACACCTGCCGATTGGTTGAACTGAAAGACTTGCGTACTGACACTTTGGCCGCTTTGCGGCAATGCTGTTGTTCGTTTCCCCGCCGAGTACCACTGTCCATTTTTTTGAAATTCAAATTGGACATAATCCGGGAAATAAATGCCTAATTGAGGATTTTGCAGTGCTGTAATTTCTATGTGCTGGACATCGACCGGCTTGGGAAATTGAATTGTAATATCTCGACCTGTCTGGTGGCTGAAGCCTCGCCAACCCGACTGACCTGTAATGGAGCCTTGGTAAGCCGACTCTTGTTGCATAAACGTCGAGTCTGGTAGTCCTGTTACCTGTGTTGATAGAGAACCGAGGCTCGTGAGATTTTGCTGGGAGGCGATTGGTGACGTGGCAGCAAGTGCCGTGGGAGCTTCAGCGAGAAGCCCGAGTGTGATGGTGGCTGTTAGTCCCATAGCCCATCTTCGATGCTGTTTTTTCATTACTCTTCCTCCAAAAATTGGTGTAGCGGTGGATGCCCTACCAATATCGTCTCAGACAGATAGAAATCAGACAATAGTTTAGACGACAAAATCGATCAAAATGTTACATGAATTGGGCAACATTTATTGAAAATTCCTTGTACCATACTATCATTCCAATTCATGGAAGACTTTTGGGTTTCCGTGTTTTAAGATCCGACGGTTATGTTCAAGAAAAAATAGAAAGGATAGACCAGTTGACGGCGTAATCGGCGTCTCATATAATTCAGTTAATGTTAATCAAAGTTGTTTGCAGTGTGGACGCGATGATCCCATCACCGATACTTGGGCACATAGGTCTTGGGGGAGTGAATTGTGCAACCGGCCACCTATTTCAGGGTGGTTTTTTGGCGTTGTGCCCAGGGCTGCTCCTCTTGAAACTCGTAGGATAATGAACGCTGTCTTATGGAAGATTGTCGGGCATCATGCGAGCGGGTGGATGTGGCCATATTAGGGGTCAAAGGGTAAAGGGAAAGAGACAGATTAAAAACCAGACATAGCCGCAAAGGCTGACGCAACGGAATGATTTTATTATTGGATCGGGTATGGAGACGGGTGGGTGGCTCCCAATAGGATCCACCCACCCGTCTTTTCTGAATGACGGCAAACTGGAGAAAACCTACTCAAGAGCCCGGGATCGCCTGAATCCAAGGTCCGCACGACACAGCAGCGTCGCCCGCCCCGCCACCGACGTTCCTTTGGAATACAGCCACCGTGGCCATTACTGTCAGATTCCTTTATGCCTTGGTAGTTGAATCGTCACGGTCGTTCCCATACCGATTTCACTATCCCATGTGATGCGGCCGTGGTGGGACGCTATGATACGTTGGCAAACCATAATTCCAAGACCCGTTCCACCCGCTTTGGTCGTGTAAAACGGTTCCCCGACGCGCTTCAACATCTCGTCGTCCATGCCACTTCCCGTATCTCGAACAGCAAGGAAGACGGATTGCTTTGCCTCCCACGTGGAAATGTAAACAGTCCCGCCATCCGCCAACGCGTCGATGGCATTTTTCAGTAGATTGACGAGAACCTGACGAATCCGATCCGGCTCGCAAAATAGTTTCGCATCGCGATGGTTAAATGTAATGTTCAAGTTAACACCATGCAAAATCGCTTGTGATGAGAGCAGCGCGTAAACACTTTCAACGAGATCGCCGATGTCGGTGGGCTTGAACTGTGTGAGGTGCGGACGAGCAAATGCCAACAATTCTGTTGTGATGGTTTCGATCCGCTCCAGTTCAGCATGCATGATGTCCGTATACTTATGCATCGTCTCAGGATGTCGAACAGCCAATTGGACAAACCCCTTTAATGCCGTTAGCGGATTGCGAATTTCATGTGCAATGCCAGCGGCCAATTCGCCCACAACAGAGAGCTTTTCCGACCGGAGCAGCAAATCTTCCGATTGGCGTTGCTGAGTGACATCCCGAAATACGATGACAGCACCCGTCACTTCCTCATTTTCTTTCATCGGGGACACAACATACTCTGCTGAGAACCATGTCCCGTCCTTGCGCCAGAGAATGTCGTCCCGGATCTTCCGAACGTGGCCCGTGTGAATGGCCTCGTAAGTCGGGCAGCAGCTAAAGTCATGAGGTGACCCGTCACGATGAGTGTGATGCATGTAGTCGTGTAAACGCGTCCCGATGATTTCATCCGGGGCAAACCCCGTCATCAATGAAGCCGCATGATTGAAGAAAATAGTACGTCCGTACCGATCCACTCCGCAGATTCCTTCCGCGGCAGACTCTAAAATGGACTTGTTTTGTAAACTAAGGCGCTTGAGGGCATCGGCAGCCTCCCGCTGGTCAGTAACGTCTCGGCAAATTGCATACATACCGACCACATCGCCATCAACGATGATGGGAACCGTCCGAACTTGAACCCGAACAATCTTCCCCTGACGATGGCGGACATTGACTTCGTACTCTTCGGAAAGGCCCGCCCGCGCGACAGCGAATGCTCTCCGAATCTTCTGCGAATCACGTGTGGACAGAAAGACATCGACAGGCACGCCCTTTAGCTCATTCGGATCATACCCGACAAAGCTGGTTGTCACCCAGTTTGCATCGACGATAGTCCCGTTCAGATCAAAGTGGATAATCGCATCCGTATTGTGCTCGAAGAGGGATCGATATCGCTGCTCGCTTTCCCGACGCGCACGTTCCACCCGTTTTCGTTCAGACATGTTGCGGATGATGCCGCGCATGCCGACGGGTGCACCATCGTGATCGAGAATCAATGTAGCTGAGGCTTCAAGCGTCAGAACTTTCCCGTCGTTCCGTTCGAATTGGAACTCATGCGCCCGTCGTGGCTGTCCGGTACTCCATACGTACGAAAACAGATGAAGCAGCGATCTCGCCTCCGAGAACGACACGTGCTTCATATATTGATGCCCAGACAATTCGCATTCTGGCAAGTTGAGAATTTCACTTAGTGAGGAATTGAGTAAGACGAGTCTCGCCCGTGAATCCACTTCGTAGTATCCATCGTAAATGCTTTCCAGAACATCGCGATGCACTTGCAGATTCTTCTCGTTGCGAATCAGCGTACTCATGATGTACGCGCCCCTTGCGATGTGAATTTTGCCCTTGGTTACCCTGTCGTTGAAATCTATTCTTTTAAATGTTCGGTCATATTCTGGCATGAAACTGAGTAAGGAGTCAATTCTCGACAGTCACTCTTTGAGTCCAGGGAACATGATTCATAAAGCCACAATATAAACTGTACATACATATCCCTATAAATACATACATAAGGCAATATAGAAATATAAAAACGGATATTCATCTCTCAAAGGGCAAAATATGCTAGAATGTGGCGGAAGGGAGTGGGCAAGTCATTGTTCGACGAGACGAAGATTCTGTATTTTGGCATCCAGAAAGGCGGAGCCGCGAAAAGCACGACCGCTGCTGCAACTGCCCACATTCTGGCACGGCGTGGATGGCGTGTTCTCGCTGTCGATTTAGATTCGCAAGGCAACCTCACGAATCTTCTCAGCGACGTTGATGATATATATGAGTTTACTGGCAAAACGGCACTGGAGGCCATGAAAGCAATTGATGAACCAGGAGAGTCCATCGTCAAGAATTATGTTCACCAGGTAGGCGAGCGGCTTGACCTCATGCCCAGCGAGGATTTCATGGCCACACTGTCGCGATGGTTGTACAGAGAATTCGAACACTACCATCCGGGCCGCAATCCCGGCCTCGTGTTGAGCCTAGCGCTAGAAAAAATTTTAGCAGTCAGAGACTATAACTTTGTCGTGATAGATTCCCCACCCAGTTTAGGCGACCAATCGATAAATGGCATGGCTGCGGCGACACATGTTGTTTCGCTGTTTGAACCCAGTAAGTTCTGCCTCGACGCTCTCCCACGCTTTTTCGAAACGGTTTTTCACGTACGCAATCAGTTGAACCCGAAATTGCAGGTGGCCGGGATACTGGCGACGATGGTTGACAAACGACGGTCTGATGCCAAACTCTTACTGGAAACACTCAGTGAAGATGAGGTATACGGCCCCATGCTTTTCTCTTCCCGCGTGTACCGTCGAGCCGCGACAGGCCGCTTAAACCTTCAAGGATTTGCAGCAAACAGTGAATTGCGCCCAGCCCTGAAGGAATACGAGGATTTTGTGGAGGAGCTGCTGACCCGACTATGAGCGATTTGAAAGGCAAACTTCAGCAACGATTAATTCGGTCCCGTTCTGTTCACCAAGAGCTCATTCAGCCCATTAGCGATGAACAGGGGACGACAGCAGAGTCCCATCCAAAGGTCGAAGCGAACCCGTCACCTGGGCCAGGACGTCCTCGTAAACTGAAGCGAAAAGTGACTACACTTTATTTCGACGAAGACTTGGACAAAGCACTCGAGTTATTTCTCATGCGGCAGTACATAGAAACAGGAACAAAGACGAGCAAAAGTGAATGGATCCGCCGTCTCGTGGAGACATCCTTGCGAGATCATAATGCTTGGCCGCTCCAATCATGACGGACTGAGACGGACAGACCAGTGAAAGAATGTTATCGACGTGGATTATAACGACCAACCTGTCCAACTATCCCCTTATGTGGGGAACGTTAGACACCGCTGGTAAGCACGTGAAGGAGGCACCCTGTGGCTGTACTTATCTTCGATCTCGACGGTACCCTGATCGATACCGGACAACTCGCGATCTCAGCCTATCGACGAGTTCTAATCAATTACGGCTATACGCCAGACGAACTCCCAACAGATGAACAGATACTTAAAACATTTGGTCTCCCGGACACCGAGATTTGGTCTACTCTAATGGCAAAGCACTCAGACCCAGCATTGCACAGATTAGCCTTTCGCGAGTCTGGCGACCTCATTTATGCAGACATGGAACAGAACGCTGTGTTGCTGCCCCACGCTCGAGATGTTCTCGTAGCGTTGAAAAGACAAGGCCACACACTCACAACAGCAAGCAACTGTGGCCAACAATATCTTGATGCCGTACTGGACACACAAGGGATACGCGAGTTTTTCGATTCACCCCTTTGCCTGGAGACGGTCAAAGGAACCAAGAAATCTGACATTCTGCGCGAGCACCTGACCCGTTATGATCGGGAAGATTGTGTGATGATCGGTGACCGATCGACGGATCGCGACGCAGCGGTGGAAGTGGACATGGCTTTTATCGGCTGTAACTTCGGATTTGGTGATCGGACTGAGCTCGCAGGAGCGGAATGTATCATTCAATCGCTTCCGGAACTTGTCCAGTATATGAGCAACAGGTGACGATTTAGACCGTGAGAAACTCGTCTTCAATGGCTCGCTCATCGATGGGCCTGGAGACGAAATAACCTTGTGCAAAATCGCACCCTTGACCACGCAGGTAGTCAAGCTGTTCGCTTGTTTCGACACCTTCAGCGATGACTTTCATCCCAAGGTTATGAGCCAAGTCGATGATGGCGTTGACGATGTTGCTCAGTCTTTTATCAGTTAACATGCCGGATACAAAGGACTGGTCGATCTTTAAAAACGTAGCCTCAAATTTCCCGAGATACGCGAGCGACGAGTAACCTGTACCGAAATCGCCAATGGCTATGGACACGCCCAGTTCAAGTAATCCTTTTAGCACAGAGGAAACTTCCGGCGAGTTGTCCATGAGCATCCGCTCTGTGAGTTCGATGACTAAGTACTCCGGCGCCATTCCCGTCTCCTGCAGCACATCTTGGACGAGCTCCAGCATATTTTGCAGCTTGAACTGCTGAGGCGACACGTTGACCGACACCTTCATTGGCGTGTAACCTTGCTTTTGCCACGCTTGGTTTTGGCGGCAGGATTCCCTCAACACCCATTCTCCAAGTTCGGAAATCAAAGGTGTTTCTTCTGCAATTGGAATAAATTTGCTAGGCGGAACAAGACCCAGTTTAGGATGGTACCAGCGAACGAGCGCCTCGACTCCCATGACTTCCTGGGTTGCCACGTTGATTTTCGGTGGATAGTGAAGAATCAGTTGACCTTTCTTGATGGCCACCTTGAGGTCAGCCTCTAGTTCCATGCGCTCTTCAGCAACATGTTGATTGATGTCGCCGTAGAACTGAACTCGGTTTCCACCTCGTCCTTTCGCGCCGTACATGGCAAGGTCTGCGTGGAACAGCAGGGAATCACAATCCATCCCATCGTACGGATACATGGCGATACCAATACTCGGCGTTAGCGAGAATTGACGACCACCAATTTGTAATGGTTCATCAAACTGACGAATCAACTGCTCCGCGATGACTTCTGCATCTGCCTTCCCTTGAACGGGGGCAAGAATGGCAAACTCGTCACCCCCGAGACGGCAAAGCAGTCCCTGTGAAGGAACATCGCTGTGCAGTCGATTCGCCATGTCTCGTAGAGCGTCATCGCCAAGAACGTGCCCTAAGGAATCGTTCACGTTCTTGAACCGATCCATATCGATAAAAAACACAGCGTAACGGGTCTTCACTGGATCAGTCTCATCCTGCCCGATCAATTGAGTCAGTTCTTCCATAAACTTGCGTCTGTTTGCAAGCCCTGTCAGGGAGTCATGATAGGCAAGGTAACGAAGTTTGTTTTCAGCAACCTTGAGGTCCGAAATATCTTTCGCTACACACAAAATACTTCGTTCACCGTCGTCCTCTATAACAACGTTCGTAGTGTGTACGGGGAGATCCGACCCATCGACCCGGATGAACCGCTGTTCCAGGACCGGCGTACCTGTCGGTTCAATACTGCCGGCTTCTAGAACCGCTATGCGTTGACGAGTTTCTTCTATTGAATCCGGGTGAATGAAGTCAAAGATAGATTGGCCAATGAGATCACCCTGATTACACCCCATCATGTCGGCTGTACCCTGATTGGCATACAGAATGACCCCATGGCGGTGAACCACAATGGAGTCAGGGATCAAATTGAGTAACATCTCGTACTTTTGTTGCGTATCCATTTGTCACCCCTGGTGTATTGGTGTGCCATTGATTGGGCGAACGCTGAGCGAATACATATCCCCATTCCCCATTTTACTCCGATGAACGTACCGTCCAATACCCACAACATGTAAAATTGTGGCGAATAATGCATTTATGTACCTATTCGACATCCCTTTCGAAGGCACTTGAGTGAAAATTCCGTCAAGTAAAAGGAGTGAGTCTATCGACCCGGTAATATATGAGAATTAGAGACACATTACTGACTATGCAGAATGCAAAATACACTTTACCCGTCCATGTATTCAGTCCGCTTCAAGGTACTTCGTTCGAGTACGCATGCACCATAGCGGCGCTGCTTGCGGGCGCCGTGATTGGCTGCCTCACACTGCGCCGGGTGACGAACTGGATGCGCCCGAAGGTCATCCTCCAGCTTGGACTGATTTTTCTCGGACTGGCAGTGGGTCTCATTGGCGCGCTTGCAATTTGCGGAGGGCTGATCTATTTCGTCCCGATTCCGGACGAAAAATTACTAAATTTTCACGAGAACTTAGTGGAAAACAAGTAGAAACGGAATGTTCAATTCGTAAGATAGTACAAAAGTGAGAAAAAGGGTGACGTCCACTGGAACAAATGGAGAAGTATCCGTCGCGGTCAGTACAGTTGCTTGCCATAGCAGGCTTAGGCAAAAACGTCGGCTTTGGGGTCAACAAAGTGTTTGTCGCAGCTGTTCTGCAATCCCTGTCCTTGTCAGCGTCCATCATCGGGATCGTACTTGCACTTGAAGGCCTATTCGGTCTCATCCTCCATCCGACCATGGGCTACCTAAGCGATCACACCCGCACGCGCGGTTTTCGTCGCAAAGTGTACGTTCTCGTCTGCTTACCCGGTGCAGCCCTCTGTTGGTTCCTGTTCTTTGCCTACAATGGCCAAGCAAGCGTGCAAATTTTCCTCATCGCACTGTTTTACGTATTTCAGCAGGCATCCGAAAGCCCATACAAGGCGTGGATGGGCGACATCGTCCCGAAGCCCTATTGGGGACGCGCATCGAGCCACCTCAACATTTGGTGGGAAATCGGAAACCTAATCGCATTTCTCATCATCCCGCTTATCTGGACAACAAGCCACATCGCGTCAATCATACTCACCTGTATCCTCATAACAGGCTCGGGTCTCTGGACAGGCTTGACCGTTCCGGAATCCGTCGTATTGCCCACTTCCGGACACCGGTCACGCGCTGCATATCGTACGCTCGTTAAACGACCCTTTCTCTTCTTTTATCTCAGCCAAGGATTCGCTTGGCTTGCTTTCGAGTCCATTGCATCCTTTTTTACGCTGCTTGTCGTCCATACGGCCCACGGCACCGTGTTCGACTCAGCAATCGGCATGTCCATTTTCACCGTCACTGGCATCATTGGTGCCATATTAACAGGCCGTGTCTATCATCGGGTAGGACCGAGGACACTGATGGGCGTCTCCATTTTCCTGTTTGGTCTAGTTTCGCTATCCGCCTTTGCCATCCACAGTGTGGATTCCATATTTGCACTGGTTGCCATTGAGGGCGTATTTTGGGGAACGAGCTTGACCGCTTCATTTGCCTACGTGGGCGACTTACTACACGCCATGACGCATGACGACGAAACCGAGGGTCAAGTTCGTGGAACAGTTTACGGAGTGTACAATATTATGCAGGCAATTGGCCTGCTGATCGCTGGGCCAATTGGTGGCGCAGTCATCACCCTTACGGGTGGGAAGAATGAAATGGTGACGATATTGACATTGCTTGCAGGCATCCTTGGTGCCGTTTGCACCTTGTTCATCCAGACGCGGGAAACACCGGCCGACACTTCGGTCTCCGTGAACTGAGACGAGGTTATAGGGACGAGAACCATATGGCAGGTCGAAGGAGAACGCTTCTACGCAACAGCGGCCTGTCGACTAAAGCTCTCGTCCCTATTCAAACCTCAGGCTGCACGTGTTACTTATCAGAAACGCGATCTCCCCAGGCAGGTAGTCCGCCTGCAGAACGAGCTGCTTTGACGCCGCGGACAACTGCCTCAGCGAGAACCTCCGCTGACAAGGCACCGACGAGATCGACTGCCCATTCCCTCTCACCCGTGGCCACCGCGAAGACGGTATCCCCATCATGCATTGTGTGTACGGGATAAATCGTCCGCGCCAACCCGTCATGGGCCATTTGTGCCACTTTTGTGGCCTGAGCCTTATCCAAGCGGGCATTACTGGCCACAACTGCGATGGTCGTATTCGTACCAGGCAGAGGCCCGTCTGCAGCGGACCCGGTCAAGAGCGCAATGCTGTCGAGCAACCCTTCTTCGTCACCCCTCGGCCCGGCCAAAACTGTCCCGGTGCTCGGATCGCGTACTTCGCCAACCGCATTTACGGCGACGATCGCACCCACAACGAGGCCATTTGGCATGATCCTTGATGCGGTGCCAATACCCGATTTCATGGCGCGCTTGATCCCTGCCAGTTTCCCCACTGTCGCACCACAGCCAGCACCCACATTGCCTTCGCTAACCTTTTCACGAGAAGCATTCATAGCCGCGAGATAGCCCATCTGTTCATCAGGGCGGACGTGGGCGTTGCCAATGCCGAGATCGAACAGGACGGCGGCAGGAACAATTGGCACCTTACCGACCCCGACATCAAACCCGTGGCCTTGAGTCTCCAAGTAGCGCATAACGCCTGTTGCTGCCGCCAAGCCAAAGGCGCTGCCACCGGACAGACAGACCGCATGCACCTCCTGAATGAGGTTGATAGGATGGAGGAGATCCGTTTCCCTAGTACCCGGCGCCGAACCACGTACATCCACCCCACAAACGGCTCCCTGCTCGGTCATGATAACGGTGCAGCCTGTTAGCGCCGTCTCATCCTGGGCGTGTCCGACACGCACGCCTGGTACATCGATAATCGATCCTCGTCTACTCATAGTGAATACCCGCTTCTTTCACTAGTCTCAAGTTTTCAGCGAACCGGACTCATTTTTGTTACAGACGTTTCTCCAACTTACTACAACGAACTTCTCCTACGTCATAGATAGTAACACGAATTGAACTAGCTCCCATTCAATAACCGTATGCGATGGCAGATCGGTTAGAGACTTAACCATCTGTCGCCCTCGTGTAGGACGTTAACCTCGTAATGCGAAATGTCGCCTGTCGTACCTGTCCCATCAATGATCACATCTGCACGCTCACTTGGTCTCTGAAGTTCAATATCAACCATCTGGTCTGTGTCCCAATCGTAGCGCTGATATCTCCCCTGTTCGTCACGTCTTAATGGAATAAGGACCTGTGAGCGCACCCGGTCCCAATCAAAATTCGCACCGATTATATCCGGATTAACGAAGTTTCGTTCTTGTGAAGGCCGGTAAAAGTCATCCATGTGTACAATGGTCACGTTTTCGTCCAACTCGATCATCTTTTCGGCTATGGTACTTTTACCTACAGCCCCGCCACCGTCAATCCCGACGAGGAGTGTATCTCGATTCGTGGGCAATTTATAAAATTTCGATAGAATACTCTGCAATGATGTAACCACCTATGATCACCCAGGGCTTCAATGTAGAATCGATGACTCGGAATGGCAAGTTTGCCTTTTTGCTGGATCTCGCTGTGCAACTTGCGAAGTTGCGGTAGGTACCGCTCTACCACTTTCATCCCCCGCAAGCTTCTTGGAAGATCACTGCCCTATATATACATGTGAATATGAGAATACCAAAACATATAAATAAGAGCTTACATATGTATATAAATATCCGCTGTGTCTGCCTCCTAATTCCTCCATGGCAACCCACGTCCACTAAAGAACAATTCGAAAAAGATAGGAATAGTCATCTCCTGAGCGAATGTAGTGATTACAAATACAGACCATCCAGTCAGTCCCAAAGGAGAGACACCTTCTTGAACACAGCCAAGTTCTTGGGGATTGCCGCGGCCATGTCGCTTCTCGGCGTCTCGATGCCTGCAGTAGCCCATGCATCGGATTCGTCAACGGCAAGTACAACACCTGCGCCCTCATACCAAACCTCGTCTATCTCATTGAATGCAAAAACGATTTCAACTCCTTCCTCGTTTGTTAAGGACGGGACGACGTATATACCCATTTGGTACGTCATGCAAGCCCTCAGTCAAGCAAACATCCAGAACACATGGAACAATGGCGTCTGGAGCATCACCATCCCAAGCAACATCACATGGGATGAAACCAACCTTCCGGCCAATAATGCAAATCAACCGTCTATTACAGTAAACGGTAAACCGGTTATCAACATGCCCACTGTCGCGGCTGTCGATCCGGCTTCTCACGCCATGACAACTTACGTTCCAATTTGGTACATGCAGCAAGTGTTGCCGCGTATTCAAGTCCAAACAAACTGGGATGGCCAGCATTGGAGTATGACATTGGATCAGTCACAATTTGGCCAGAGTCCCAGTCCAACCGTGCATACTATTTCACCTATCGTGAATCCCAACCGAAAGTATACATACACAGATATGGAAGCGGACATTCGGGCCCTGGCTAATCGCTATCCGGACCTCGTGCACACAAAGGTGATCGGTCAAACGGCATACGGGCGGAACATTGACGCGGTATCTATTGGAACTGGGTCCGCGACGGCACTCGTCACCGGATCGTTCCACGCGAGAGAATGGATCACGACGAATCTCGTCATGTACATGATGGACCAGTATGCCCAGGCGTACGAGAGAAACAGTACCATTGACGGCAATCACGTCAAAGCAATTCTGGACAAAACGACCATGTGGTTCGTACCCATGGTGAATCCGGACGGTGTCACGCTAGAACAATCCGGATTGTCTGCATTTCCTTCCTCAGCTTGGGCGGGTCTGAAGCGGATGAACGGTGGATCGTCCAATTTTACGTCCTGGAAAGCGAATGCGGAGGGAATTGACTTAAATCGGCAATTTGGCGCGGGATGGTCTGGTATCTATTTCGATCCCGTCACGCACCCATGGTACGAAGACTACAAAGGACCGAAGCCGTACGATACGGCGGAGGTAAAGTCTCTTTTAGGCCTTATCCAAGCCATTAATCCGCAAATGCTCATCACGTACCACGCTTCAGGGGGCCTCATTTACTGGCAGTATAAAGTGACGGGGACACAACTGCTGGTGGATCAAAATTACGCCAAGCAATTGTCTGGTATAACAGGGTATCCGCTTGTTCCAATTAGCCCCAACCCCTCTGCTGGCGGATTGAACGATTGGTGGACAAACTACATGCAACGCCCGGGCTATACGATCGAAGTTGGTCCGCCCTGCGGCGCAAATCCGGTTCCCGTATCCTACTTCAACAGCATTTGGAATCGCGACAAAGTGGACGGGCTGTTCATTGCTATCCGAAGCGCTTCGCTCTATCCGAGCCACCAAAGTATTCAGCTCAAATACTAATATTACAGTAAGTGCATGGTGGGGCTGTCTCTAAGTGTGCCAGCTTTTGAGACAGCCCCTTTAACACAGGTCCACCGACTCGAACACTCTGCTCGTCAGCCTACATTCCACTCGCCTAACCTCAGGTGATATCGCGCCTGCTGAAGCGGTATACACCAAAGCTCAAACACGCCGCGATGTAACACACAATATAGATCATAAAAGCTCCTGACGGAGAACTCGATCCGCTCGCAAGCAAAGACAGCGCAAGCATGTTCCCGCTGAGCACGTCGAACATCATCCGGTGATAGGCGGGATCGGTTGGGATAAAGAGGCCAATCGTGAATCCGGTGGACGACAAAGATTGGTTTATCCCTGGTATGTTCTCCAAAAATCCGCCGATCAGGCCGATTCCAAAGAGAATCGTCAAGGCGATACCGCCTGTTAACGGAGACAAATAGATGGACGCAAACATCGAGAGGGTGACTAGTACAAGTGGAATCAGTATCATGACGAGACACCCCCGCACATCGTCCGCGCCATGCAGGATAAAACCTGTAGTGAAATGAGCGACGAGCAGGATGGCCCAATACAGGATCAGGGCAAAGAGGATGGACCACGCCGCGTAGCCAATCCATTTGCCGAGATAAATCCGCCAGCGAGCGATGGGACGTGCCATCACACTGAGGAGAACGCCGCTCTCCAACTCGGACGAGATCGTGCCAATGGTGGAAAAAATGGACAAGAACGCGACCATAAAGTTGGTTAAGTACAGTCCAATGGCCACCATCGTTGCAGACACGGTGTACTGCTCTAAAGCGTTCGTCTGAAAGCCGATGTCGTATGTCTTCGTGTGGAACGATCGGTAGCAGATATACCAGTACAATGCTAGAAACAATAATGACAGTACAGCTGTAACCACGAGTACTTTACGGGACAAAATTTCTTTCCATGTAATTCGAGCGATTGTCAGCAAACCATCAGTGCCCCTTTGTCGACGTGAGTTGGAGAAACCAGTTTTCGAGACGACCGGATCGTTCCGACACCGTGTAGATGGTCATGCCCAACCGATGGATCACGTCGTTGACGTACCCGAGTTTCGCCGGCTCGTCTATGACGCCGACGAGTGTGGTCACCTCGTCCACCACCGACTCAATGTGAAATCTGACACCGGTCTCTTGTCCGAGCTGCAGCAGCAGGTCAGGTTCCATCCCACCTATCGTAAATATCCACTCACGGCCCTTGTGGAGAATGTCGTCAACGCGCCCGTGTGCTTGAAGCTTCCCTTCCGACAACAGGCCCACTGTGGAACAGACCGCTTCAACATCTTCCAGTAGGTGCGTGTTTAAGAGGACGGTTTTCCCTTCATCGCGCAACCCGGTCAAAATACTGCGCACTTCGTGACGGCCCCCCGGATCCAAGGCGGACACTGGTTCATCCAGGATGATGAGTTGCGGATCTCCGACGAGCGCGCACGCCAGTCCCAGGCGTTGCTGCATGCCCTTCGAGTAGGATCGAACACGCTCGGTGCGCCGATCGCCCAGACCGACAAGCTCCAATACGCGATCCACTTGTCTGTGCATCGCCGATTTGTCCACACCAGCCAAGCGAGCATGAAACTGCAGGACTTCGTAACCCGTAAGCCAGTCCTGAAAGCGAAACAACTCGGGCAAATAGCCAATTTTGCGCCGACTTTCTGGACGGCCCGGCGGCAATCCGAACACTTTCACTTCCCCGGCCGTCTTGTGTAACAGTCCCACCAGCATTTTAACGAACGTGCTCTTTCCCGCACCATTGGGCCCGAGCAACCCAAAAACCTCGCCGTTAGGCAAGGTTAAATGGATATCGTGGCACCCTTTTCCGTTCGTGTACTCCTTCGTTAATCCCTTCGCAAATACGGCAGGCTCAGCCATTGGTCAACTCCTGTGCAGCTTGAATGAGCTTCGTCTGTGTGGTGAATTGGCCCGTGTCCAGTCGATAGATTTTCCCATTGCTCAACCACATGACCGAGCCACGCCCATTCTCAACATTCACATACGCATCGTTCCCGTTGACCTTTGTAGGCACAAACTGGTTGTTCATAGGGAAGTACAAGGTGTCTTTCCAGTCCTGAGACTGAAGAAGCGCGTTACGCATATCGGGCGGTAAGAACGGGAGGCTGAGCAACGCGGCCCGAACTTTGTCCACATCGATCCCCTCGGGCACCTGCACGGACGGAGAGCCCATCACCTGCAGCGACGTGTAAATCTTTCCGGACCCGTTCGTGTACTCCTCAAGCGTCGTAGGAATGTGAATAATCATGTTCTTTCCATCGATCTCGCTCGGGAAGAAGTTTTTCGCCCCCAACTGCTTCAGCAGATCATTAATGGCCCCGACATGTAATTGGAGCGTGACGTCCGTCGGCTTCGTGTAGCCGGCTTGAACTGTTACATTTGGAATGACCGCTTGTAAAGAAGGGACATGGTACCCTGTCGCCTGGTTCGCCTGCGCCAAACTGACATTTCCCGGCTGTGATTGACCGCCGTTGACGGTAAGCGTGCCAAACTTTTGAAGATCGACCTTTTTGCCATCGACGCCCGCATTTTCAACAGCCTGACTTAGCTTTTGGAGGTCCTCGCTATCAAAGCCCTGCAGGTGTTGTACATAAAACGTCTGCATCATGCTCGCCATCACTTTCGATCCCGGCGCCGTGTTCAAAACCACCGCAGCAGCAGCCAATGCAGCGACGGCTGTTCCCCACCTTGCGATCCGATTGAGACGCTTTCTACGGGCGCTGTACCCGCTTGGTTGAGAAGCATGCTTGACTGGTTCCCACTGTGGCTCCACCACACTCGACGGCTCGTGGACATCCACTTCCGTTTCCCCTTCCTCCGACCCTGCGCCCCCGGACAGCAGCCATCTTGGATGAGGTGCTTCATCGCGAACCCGTTCCTCAAAACGCTTCAGCGCCTTGTCGACGTCAGCCCCTGGAAATTGTTCTATGTCAGCCATGTTGGACTCCATCCTCCTGTTCGTATGCTTGTTTAAACCTGGACAACGCTCGGTTCAGCATCGTCCCGACAATGCTCTTGTTGACGCCAAGCACGTGAGCAATCTCCACGTAACTGTACCCGCTGTGACGCAATAGAAGCACTTGCCGATCCCGATCCGACAACCGTCCCAACACATTCAAAACATCTTCACGGTCCAGCTTCTGCATGAAAGACTCTTCACCAGACGGCTGCACTTGAATCGTATCCGGCTGTTCACTGGATGCGAGGCTCAGCTTTTGTTCCCGATGGACGGATCGAAGATGGTCGTAACCGAGTCTCATCGCCACGCGGTAGAGCCAAGGTCCGATCCGCGACAAATCATCCGGCGGTTTCCGATAAAGCCGAAGAAACGTCTCCTGCGCCAAATCCTCAGCAATCGTTCTGTCGTGTACCAAGGCTATCAACTGGCGCACAACAGTCGGATAGTGTTGTTTGAACACCAAGACAAACTGCTCTGGTAACTCAGGCACCAAGCTCACCCCTTTCACATGTCAGACGAACAAAGCCGAGAAAAAGTATCACCCTAATCCAAATCGCATCCATCCGCATTGGCCCAACGCCATAAACACATATATTTATATAAACCTATAAATACCTAGATATATATTTCGACCGAGATAAAATTTGTCGAAATGGAACATTTCTTGTCTGAAATCCGTCATATTAAAGAAGAAACAAGGACAGTGTAACCCGTACGGGGGAGGACGAACATGAACCTTCAGACGAAAATCGTAACCAGCACAGCAGTGGCGACCATGAGCATCGTGGGACTCGCCGGATGTGCCCACAAGTCGGACGCGCCAACGGCTCCCTTGTATAACACCAGTGCGACCAACAATAGTTCTGCATCGAACACAGCAAACTCTGTAGGTGCCACGAGTGGAGCCGGATCGGCCAATGATGCGACAGGCAACTCACTATCGTCAAATTCCGCAACCCAAAGCAGCGCATCATTCCCGGATATCGTTCGCAGTGCGATGAGCCAAGTTCCAACAAATACACGAAGTGGTGCACAGGCTCCGACCACTTTGCCAAAATCAGCGAACGGCGACGACACACTTCAATATACTGTGACACACTCTACACAACCGGGAGCAGGCGTGACCAATTACGAATCTACGTACAATGTATCGCTGGGCAACTCACACCAAAGCCTCGCGAACTGGAATGTTACACATTACGCGTCGGCCGACATCGCAAAACAAGCTTATCAGTCCACGATGGGTGCAGGTACGCCAGACTTCAGCGGCGATCCCGCCATCACCCTAACAGGCAACCACACGGCCTACGTGACAAAAGACGGCAACGGTGCCACGAGCATTCGCTGGACAGAGGGCAAGTGGAACATCCGGGTGACGGCCCTCAAAACAGAAGTCGCACCGACCCCGGTAGCGGATCAGGTAGCTGCATATTTGGACAAGAACCTCATGCCAGCGCCACATGATGTCGGAGCCATCAACGTAACAACGTCCGACATGAGCAATAGCCACCTCCAGGCACAAGTGATCTGGCAGGAAAACGAAAATTTGTATCAAGTCCAAACCACAGAGTACGCATCAGACCCGGTACAAACTGCCCTTGGCATGGCCATTTCTATGAAGCCCTACCAAGGGTGATGGCACGCTAGAGAATTAATCGGCCTTTCAGCTAAACGAATAATGATAAGGCCCCGCCCCGAATACATGACGCCAAGGCCGGGGAAACCGAAGCCTCGATGGGCGACCATCGGGGTCTGGGAGCGGGGCGATTCTCGTGGGTTTGAGGTAGGAACTTGGGGATCGGCGCGAGGTAACGCACCAAATGGAGTGTATGAAGCGGGCTCAGAGTTGCAAGTGTGTCCAACTCGGAAGGTCGATCCCTGGACTCGTTCACTCTCGACAAATATTTATCAAGTCAAACGCGTCCACAGGTTCTCGTGAATATTGTGTTGATCAATAGGCGACATGTACCTGGCTCAAGGCGAATCGCAATGCCTTCCCTCCATGCGTCCGCCTTGGCCCGAGTAATAAGAGCGACCTGGTCACATGTCGTTCACTGTTCCTTCCCCGTTCTCCCACTATATGTGTGGCGGTGAGGTACGCGCCCATCCACCGTCGTGACGCCACGAAAGTAGTGGATATGCCCTCCCCCTGGTAAAGGAATGGCTGGGCCAGTTCGCCCGCTGATGCGATGGCGATGTCCGTCGTTCAGGGTCGTGACTGTCTCATAAGCGTGTGTGTGCGGCACGCCGCTCGGGGCTGGACGTGTCAACGCCGAATAAGCATGGCGATGTCCTACATCAACAGATGTGATACCGGAGAATCCGTGGGTGTGTAGCAGCCGTCCATCCCATGTAATCAGGAAAATTTCATGCGTGTGATCATTTCCCTGTGATTCCGATTCTGATTCTGTTTCTCTTGAACCTCCCTGTTCCACCACGAGTCCGTAAACCCATTGTTCGTCATCCATCCTCCGAAGCTCCTCCCTCATGGTAGGCAGAAAAAGGCCTTCCCACTCTTCGAGTTTGTAATACTCTAGGTAATGAAGTCTCGCAGGAAAATGAAAGGGCACCTGACACGTAGCTACCGTAGAAACAGGGCAGTTCTAGTACATTTGGTAGGGGGCTGTACACCCACCCACCCACAGAGTGGATCCTGTGTGGATTCTCGTGCACGCAATCGCTGCTTGATTTGAATAGGAGGTTTTTGATGTCGGCGGATCGATTCAGATTCATTTGTGCTGTACATATGGTATCCCATGGATGACTTGCCGCCCAACCTCATTCCATATGTTCGGATCGGCTTGGACAACTATCGGAAAGGAATCTGGTTTTCGGATTTTGGGTGGTAGATGGGGTTAGGTGCGCCGATTTGGTGGCTGGCGCAAGGACTGACGGATCCAGGACTGCCGGGTCACATGCTGCGAAACTGTGCGACTGAAGCGGTTAGAGAAGGGTCAAACGTCCCTCACGTGAATGCCTTCCCCTACGTGTTCAACGAATTTTATTACAAAAACCACTCCCCGCAAATTGGGACGTGGTACCTTCAAGTCTTGGAAACTTTTGCAAACAAGAACCGCAGGTGATCAACTTAATAGGTGGTTTTGAATTTCGATTAGGACCTTAGAAATTCGAGAGCTTCGTCATAACTCTCGAAGTGAAATTCCTTATCGTTCACTGATGACGATTTGGAGGTCCTATTTAGTTGCATCTTGGTGACAGCACCATTTACGACGACCGCGGATCGTCTCAATCCTCTTTCTGATACCATTTTTTGTTGTTCGACAATTGACTGTTGGGTATCCTGCTTGAATGCGATTCACTCTTTGACATCTACTAATGCATTAAAATGTGTCAGGTTTAATTCGGAGATTAGAATCCAATTTCTTGTTTGCATCTTGAACTTCCGAGACCGTCACATTCCCGCCCCATTTTAGGTAGATGATACCTTTTTGAGCATCGACTATTTTTGCTTCCCACATGATGATCACCTCAAGAATACTGCCTTGGAATTGTATCCTTGTACCTTCATTAGTTGGTTTTTTCACTTTATCCTCTGACAGTAATGGAATGGTACACACACGAACAGACAGCGGGCTGTAACCGTCGTTTTGTATCCAGAGATGCACTGCGATTCCGCCATGGTACAGATTGATGCTTTAAAGAAAAGTGAAGACGGCAATCAAATTTTCTTGCGTGTTCATGAGTTTGCCGGCCACCGTGGATCACTTCGGATATCGAGCGACTTTCAGATTCGATCATGGCAAGCGTGTAATCTGCTCAAAAAGCCGATTTCTGAGCGGTATGAGGCTGAATCGGCGGCTCCGACAAGACCCTGGCATTCCTTTGTTGCCCCCTTGACCTGCGTACCCGAGTGATTAAGGGACCCGGAAGCCCTTGTTCCCACTCACGAACCTGTCACCCTCTCGAAAATGGTGAGACAAGGGCATCGTGTTCCCTTCGCCACGCCGAGGCGGTTTCAATTCACCGACAAAGCGCTGGCATTCCGCTATCCCTCGCCCTCGCCCTCGCCCTCGCCCCGCGTGTCCCCCGCCTGCCCGCGCCAATACATCTCCTGCCTCAAACACACCTTACAGGAGGTCACCAACCATGCAGTCTATCGGCCACGCCGCATCAGCGCCTGCACACGGGAAAGGATTCGACACTGCCACCAAACTCACGTCCTCCACTGCCGCGGCACTGCGGCAACAGGGATATTCATTTTGCCTGCGCTATCTGCCGTTTGCGAGCAACGTGCCATCGTCCACTGCGGATCTCGATCACGCCGAAACGGCCCTCGTCCTGAACGCCGGTCTGGCGCTCATGCCTGTTCAGCACGTTCGCTTTGAAGGCTGGCATCCCACATCCGATCTCGGTACGAAAGATGGCCAAGCAGCCCGCACGCATGCCTTTCAAGCTGGCATTCCTGCACATGTCAACGTTTGGCTGGATCTCGAGGGCGTGGCTCAAAGGACGCCGGCGAGGCGGATCGTGGATTATTGCAACGCTTGGTATGACTCGGTGGCGGCTTGGGGGTATGTGCCCGGACTATACGTCGGCTGGAACTGTGGTCTGGGTGGGGATTCACTGTATCGTGATTTGAAAGTGAAACACTATTGGAAATCGGCAAGCGACGTACCAACGCCTGCCGTACGGGGATATCAGATGAGGCAAGTTGAGGTGGACAAGAGGGTTTGTGGGATCGCAATCGATGAAGATGTCCTTCAACACGATGCACTTGGTGAGACAGTCATGTGGCTGTCCACAACATGCGGGATATGATAGCTTATTTAAAGAATTCTAATGCATTCCGGCCATCTCCACGCAGGTCATAATAGCGGAATAGAGGAGGTTCGTATGGGACTTCGCCCGCATGTTAAATCCTTTCTTGAGTCGATTCCTTCGGACGACTCTGCATCAATACCGAGCGTTGTGGAGTTACGTCACAATCAAAAGTCGAGAAGCGTTCCTCTCGATCAAAGACCCCCTGTTTGGAAAGTTGAAGATATACTCGTCCCAGAGAATGGATGGAAAATTCCCATTCGTATTTATACACCCAACATGCACCACAAGCTTCCGCTTCTCCTATATTTTCATGGTGGGGGATTCAGTATCGGAAGTCTGGAGAGCCATGACCTCATATGTCGTCGATTGGCCAATGAGTTGGGGTGGAAAATCATCGCTGTAGATTACAGACTCGCTCCAGAAAATCCGTTTCCCTCAGGAGTAGAAGATTGCTACGCCGTTACACAGTGGTGTAGTACGAACGCCCCCTTGTTAGACATAAACTCCTCGATGATAGCGGTGGCAGGAGATAGCTCTGGTGGGAATTTCGCAACGGTAGTGAGTATGATGGCACGCGATCGAGGAACACCACCCATTTACAAACAAGTGTTGATTTGTCCCAACACGGAATATTACCAGTCTCATATTCCGACAAAATATGAATCCTACATGGAATGTGGGTCAAAGTATCTCACAACTGATCGAGGCATTAGCCAGTTTTGGACATGGTACATGCCAAATATCAACGAAGCTCATCACCCATACGCATCCCCCATGGATGCACAAGATTTATCGAATTTACCACCTGCATTGATTCTTACTGCTGAATACGATCCGTTAAGAGATGAAGGGGAAACTTACGCACGCAGGCTTCACGAATCTGGTGTATCCGTTCGGTCAATTCGGTACGAGGGTACAATTCACGGGTTCTTGGGGCTCTTTGCAGATGAAGAAGAAGGTCAACAAGCCTATTCAGCCATAACGCATTTTTTGAAACGATCTCAATAAGAATAATCCCCCATGAAAGTGAACGACCTAGAGGCAATTGTCCCTCTAGGCCCTGTCTTTCTTGGACCTGTCGGTAACTCTACTGTGTGCTCAATAGGCTGCATGACGTGTTTGTCATTTATCCGCACTATGGTGCTGATCTGTTTCGTTGAAACTCAAGCCCCTGAGGGGCCAGGCGACGCACACGCAAACTGGAATATCTCCATATAAGCGCCGCCTGGGCGTCCGTTCGGCACGTCCGTTACGCGTGGTGACTCTCCACTGTTGCAGGCGAGTCGACCAGCTTGCCGGGGTTCATGATGTTGAGCGGATCGAGAATGGAGTGGATGGCGCGCATGACTGAAATGGCTTCGCCGTGCTCGATTTCCTGGTACTTCATTTTCCCCAGTCCAACTCCGTGTTCGCCTGTGCAAGTGCCCCCGAGCTCCAAGGATGTGTGAACCAACGCTTCGTTGAAGCGATTGGCCCGGGCGACGTCTTCCGGATCATCCGTGCGAACGGCCATGGTCACGTGGAAGTTTCCGTCGCCAACGTGGCCGACGATGGCGCCCCGTGCACCCGTTTCGTCGAGGAGCTCTTTGGCCCGCACAACGGCCGCTGGCAGCTTCGATACCGGTACACAGACGTCTGTCGACATATGTCCGTATCCTGGATACTGGTGCATGAACGCGTATAGGGCGTTATGACGGGTCTCCCACATGGTGTGGCGGGCTTGGTCGTCGGAGACGTGATCGAATGTCGTGCATCCCTCTTCCTGGATGATCTCCATTGCGGCCTCCACGTCGGCTTCCACGTTGCGGGCATTGCCGTTGAACTCCAAGAACAATGTGGGATTGGGAGAAAAAGTAGAGCCAGTATATTTATTGAACGCTTCGACGAACGGGCCGTCGACGAGTTCCATGCGTACCACTGGAATGCCAGCGCCGACGATGGCCGTGGACGCCCGAACGCAACTCTCGACGTCCGGGAATTCTGCGCGGGCGGCGATGGTCTTTTCCGGTATTCCCCACACGCGAACCCATAGCTCTGTAATGACCCCGAGCGTTCCCTCCGAGCCGACGAACAGGCCGGTCAAATTGTAGCCAGACGACGATTTTGCGGCCAGAGAAGCCGTGTGAATGACGGTGCCGTTAGGCAGGACGACTTCGAGTGATCGGACGTTGTCTCGCATGGCTCCGTAGCGCACCGTCGTCGTGCCGCTCGCATTGGTTGCGGCCATGCCGCCGAGGGAGGCGTTGGCGCCGGGATCCACCGCGAAAAACAGTCCGTAGCGACCCAGTTCCTCGTTCAATTGTTCCTTGAGGACGCCTGGCTGGACGCAAACCAGAAAGTCATCCGGACGGACTTCGAGTACTTTGTTCATGCGCATCATGTCCATGCTGATTCCGCGTTGGATGGGCACGACATGGCCCTCCAAACTTGTACCCGTGCCAAATGGCACGATGGGGATTTGGTTGGCCGATGCGTACGACACAATCTTCACCACGTCATCCGTCGACTCAGGAAAGACAACGACATCCGGCAGTACTGGTTCGTGGTACGACTCATCGCGACTATGCTGTGCAAGAATACTGACGTTGTCCGAAACTTGATCCGGGCGCAAAAAACTTTGTAAATCAGATTTCAGTGTACTCATACTTCAACACTCCTTGACATTACCTGTGCTTCCACTGGATTCCTCAACATACCGACTGCGTCAATGAATATCTCGACGACGTCGCCGTTTGCCAGCGTAAATTCGTCCGGCGGGACAATGCCTGTTCCCGTCATTAAAACGGTGCCGTCCTGAATGGGGTTATCTCGGCGAAGGTACTCGATGAGTGTGGCGAAGCTCCGCCGAAATTGTGAGAATGAGACCGAGCCTTGGAACGCTATAACGCCGTCCCGAGCGATGGTCAACTCGATGTCCCACTCCTCAGGGCGCTGTTCCCCTGTATTCCACAGAAGCACCGGGCCAAACGAACAGCTTCTCGCGAACACCTTGGCTTGGGGCAGGTAAAGTGGGTTCTCGCCTTCGATGTCACGCGAGCTGAGGTCGTTGCCCACAGTCCAGCCAATTAGATCGCCAGCTGCTGAAATGACGATGCACAACTCTGGTTCAGGGACCATCCACTGCGAATCGGATCGCAGTGCGACGGGATGCCCGGGGGCGACGACCCGATCATATGTGGCTTTGAAAAACAATTCGGGACGCTCGGCGACATAGACGCGATCGTACACGCTGTCCTTGATTTGCGTCTCCGCATTGCGCGCTTCGCGGCTTCGTTCGTAGGTGACGCCGGACGCCCACACCTCGGGTGAAACAACGGGCGGCAAAAGCCGTCCCTGGCGCTCCAGATCTGCGAACGACAGACAAGGACCTGTAGAGAGCTGTGCCTCCGCTTCGGCCGCGGTGATACCGAGTGCGCGAAGTGCGTGCCACATGGGAACCGGATCGGTCCACGAGGGTACTTGATGAGTAACGGAAAACACGTCGTCACCGTGGAGAATACCAAGCTCCACACGATTGTCAGCTGGGTTGCTGTAGCGGATGGTTTTCATCTAGTCGCCCTCCCGGGTGGTTATCCGAAGTAAACGGCACAGGTTTTCGTTTGACTGTAGAAATCGAGCGCAGCTTGCCCTTGTTCACGACTATGTGAACTTGAGCTTTTCATGCCTCCAAAGGGAGCTTGATACTCAACACCAGCCGATTCCAAATTGATGCGAACCATGCCAGCTTGTGTTTCATCGAGGAAACGCATGCCGCGCCGGATGTCGCGCGTGAAGACGGATGCACTTAGCCCGTATACTGTGTCGTTACACTGTGACAGTGCCTCCTCAAAGTCATGCGCTTCCAACAAGACGGCAACTGGCCCGAAAATCTCCTCCTGAACTAGCCTATGTTGAGCGTCAACGCCCTCCACGACGAGCGGGGCAACATAGTAGCCGCGCTGTGGGTCGACTTGTAACTCGCCTTCTGCCGCGACTTGTGCCTCTTTATGCGCGAGGTCAACATATGAGCAGACCGTTTCGTATTGCGCTTGCGAGGCGACGGGACCGAGATACGATTTCGGGTCAAGCGCTGAACCGACGTAAATCTTGGCTAGTTCGTCTCTCAGCTTGTCTCTGAATGCCCCTTCAATCGACTTCTCCACAATAATCCGGCTCGTCGCCGTGCACTTCTGCCCCGCCGAGCGAAAGGCGCCGCTGAGCACGGCTGGTACAGTGACGGTGAGATCGGCATCATCGAGGATCACGGCTGCGTTTTTTCCACCCATTTCCGTCTGGTACTTGATGTTTCGCTTGGCCGCGATGGAAGCGACGTGCATGCCCGTCTTGGTGGAGCCGGTGAAGCTGATGCCGTCGAGATCGACCTGTTCAATGAGCGCGTTGCCAACGAGACTGCCTTGACCTACGACGAGATTGAGCACGCCCGCAGGAAGTCCGGCCTCCGCGAAGACTCTCGTGACGCGCGTGGCAGACAGCGACGCGACCTCCGCAGGCTTCCACACGACGGTGTTGCCGCAAATGAGCGCGGGCGCAATCTTCCAGATGGGGATGGCCACTGGGAAATTCCACGGTGTGATGATGCCGACCACGCCAAGCGGTGCACGCTTGGTGTACTGCAGCACCTTGTCCTGGCTTGCGGGGATGACGTCTCCCACGGCACGAACACCTTCGGCAGCGTAATACTTCAACAAATTCACGCCGCGAATGACTTCACCTTTCATTTCCGATATCGGCTTGCCCATCTCCATGCTTGCCAACCGCGCTACATCGTCGGCTTGTTCTTCCAGCAGAGCGGCGGCCTTGAAGAGAATGTCACCACGGCCGGACGGAATCATGGAAGCCCAGACCGACAGTGCGTTTCGAGCCGCGCGTCCCGCTTCCAGTACGTCTTTGACGGACGACAGATGGATGACACCCACTTCCTGCTTCACATCAGACGGGCTATGAACAACCATTTCTCCCGCAGTCGGTACAATCCACTCACCGTTAATCCAGTTGCTAGATTCCATTCTTCCAATCCCTCCATGACTGATGACTGATAGATGCGTTTGGCGCCTGACTCATCCGAATATTTTGTTTTGACCTATATAAGAAACTTATAAATTCAAGGCCTTTTTCCCTGCTTCGATGACTTGAATGATTTTATCCACGTCGTAGACAGCCCCGCTCCAAGCTCCGCCACTCACGTCCTGGAGTGCCGCCCAAAGCCTCGTGTCGTCCGGCAAGTCCGGATCAGGAGCGAGATCGGGATGGGGTTCCCTAGCGGCCAAGATTGCGGCTGCTTGTTTAGGTGAATATACGCTCGTACCGTGGCCAACGAAGTCCACCGATCCCGTCAAATGATTCCTGTCAACGATGATTTGTACGATGTCGCCATTTCTCAACTTCCCGATAGGCCCACCGGCCAAGGCCTCAGGTCCGATGTGACCAATGCAAGCGCCCGTAGACACACCCGAAAAGCGTGCATCCGTAATGAGGGCAACTTGTTTGCCAAACGGGAGATGTTTGAGTGCGGACGTCAGTTGATAGGTTTCTTCCATACCTGTGCCGGACGGTCCCCGACCGATGAGCACCAGGACGTCACCTGGTTGGACATCGCCATTTTTGATGGCCTGCATGGCTTGGCGTTCGGTCGTGAACACTTTTGCCGGTCCCGTGTGGCGATAGACGCCGTCTTCGTCCACGACAGACGGATCGATGGACGTCGACTTGATGACGGCACCTTGCGGTGCCAGGTTCCCCCGTGGGAACGTGATAGTGGAAGTCAGCCCTCTGGCCGACGCCATCTGCGGATCCATGATGACGTCGTCTGGGTCCACGCCTGTCACTTCCGTCAAATGGCGGCGAACTTGATGGCGTCGTTCGGAGTCCTCCCACCAATCGAGGACTTCGCCGAGCGATTGACCCGAGACCGTTTTGACGCCGGTGTGAAGCAGTCCTTTTCGCCGTAAGTGAAGCATCACTTCCGGAACGCCCCCGGCGAGGAACACATACACCGTTGGATAGTCGACCGGGCCGTTCGGCAAGACGCTCACGATCCTCGGCACCTCACAGTTCACCTCGTGCCAGTCGGCTACCGTCGGCATGGTCAGCCCCGCGGCGTGCGCAATGGCGGGAATATGCAACAACAGATTGGTCGATCCGCCAAAGGCCGCGTGCAACACCATCGCATTGTGGAGTGCATCATTTGTGAGAATATTCTCCATGCCCCAGCCCAGTTGGCTGATATGCAACAAAGCGCGAGCGGAGTGAATGGCCATTTCCTCCCATATCGGCTGTCCCGAAGGGATCAGTGCCGAGTGAGGCAACGCCATGCCGAGTGCTTCCGCGACAACTTGGGACGTGGCCGCCGTCCCGAGAAACTGACATCCCCCACCTGGTGTGGCACATGCTTTGCACGCCACTTCCGCGGCGTACTCCAGACTGATCTCTCCGTGCACATAGCGGGCCCCAATGGTTTGGACCTTGCCGGCATCTTCCCCATCTTCCGCCGCGAGCGTCACCCCGCCCGGCACGAGAATTCCCGGTAGTGACCGGATGGACGCGAGGGCGATCATCGTTGCAGGAAGGCCCTTGTCACACGTGGCAACACCCATGACCGCCTTGCGCATAGGCAGGGAACGAATGAGTCGTCGCATGACCATCGCTGCATCATTCCGGTACGGCAGCGAATCAAACATGCCAGCTGTGCCTTGAGAGCGTCCATCACAAGGGTCACTGACGTATGCGGAGTACGGCACAGCACCTAGGCGCCGAAACTCTTTCGCGGCAGCCTCAAGCAGCAACCCGATCTCCCAGTGGCCCGTGTGATAGCCGAGCGCTGTAGGCGTGCCGTCCGGGTTCCGAATGCCACCCTGCGTGCTCACCATGAGCACCTGCTTGCCGAGAACCTTACTTGGCTCCCACCCCATGCCGACACTCTGTGTCAACCCGAAGAGATCGCCGCTGGCCCAAGATTTGAGCATCTCGGGATCCAATGGAAGCCTCCCCTGTGGTCCACGTGCATGTGTGGGAATTTCGTAGAGATCCGTTCGATCCGAATGTAAAATCGCCGATAACGCGTCCATTTTCGGCACCGTCTATCACTTCTTTCGTCATGGCGTAGACGCAATTCACTTGCTATAACTCGCGGTCGTACTGTTATGGGCGTTCCCGTTTCGACGCCCCTTTACGAGCGCCATAAAAATCCCAGACAACAGCATGGCCACACCCATGAAAAGAAACGCCGCTTGTAGACCTCCCGCTGAGCCCTTGATCAGTCCGACGACATACGTGCCAACGAACGAACCCAGGGCACCCATGCTATTCACCAAAGCCATTGCCCCACCGGCGACGTTTCGCGGCAACATTTCCGTGATCGCTGCAAAAAACGGACCATATGGTGCATACATGGAAGCACCTGCTAGAATCAGCAAGATGTACGAGAGGATAAAGTGTTGTGTCCCCACTTGAAACGACACGTAGAGGAGAACGCCACCAAGACTTAAGCATGGCCATACCGCTGCTTTGCGGCGAAGTGTCTTATCCGAAATATAGGAGATGCCGATCATAGCGAAGATAGCCAACAGATACGGCAAGGCAGACAACCAACCCGTAGCCGCGATACCCGCGTGCGACATCTGTTTGAGGATAGACGGCAACCACATGATGAACCCGTAGATGCCCACGCTCCAGAAGAAATAGACGGCCATTAAGCAGAAAACATTTCTGGATTTCGCGGCGGCTAATAGGTTGGGAACCGGTTGAATCTCCTTTTGCTCCTCTTTCAAAACCTCAAGTAAGTCGGATTTCTCTTGACTCGTCAGCCATGACGCCTCCTGCGGCTGGTCCTTCACGGTAAACCACCAAACGATACTCCATACGATGGCGATTAAGCCCTCAATGATAAACATCCACTGCCAACCAAAAAACTTGACCAGGTATCCTGACGCGATAGACATCCACAAAACGGTTGCCGGATTGCCGAGGATGAGGATGGTATTGGCGCGTGATCGTTCACCTTTTGTAAACCAGTGACTGATAAGAATGAGCAAGGAGGGAAACACGGCACTCTCCACAATGCCCAGTAAAAACCGATCCACGAGGAGGAGGGACACATTCGTAATGACACCCGTCGCCGCCGCAAGAAGACCCCACAGAATCATGGACCAGAGCAGAAGCTTTTTTGCGCTTTTCTTTTCCGCGTAGTTTGCGCCAGGGATTTGGAAGAAGAAATAGCCCAGAAAAAATAGTGAGCCGATAAGCGATGTGATTCCCGGGGTGATATGCAGGGTGTTCGCCATTCCACCGGCCGCTCCGAAACCGAAGTTCGACCGATCCACATACGCGAAGCTATACGTGATGAAAATGATGGGCATGAGACGCCACCAACGGATGGATGCCAACGCTTTAGCGACTTGACTCACAAGTGAAACCCCCTTGGTTTGGTTTGTAGGTTGGTTGTGGAGAGTCTACAAATCTTTCACAGTGGTCACTCTTCGGGTTACGTCTGCCCGCTTCAGCACCTCCGGGTTCAGCTTCGTACCCAAACCGGGCCCCGAAAGTGGATACACGTAGCCGTTTTCGACTTTGGGCAAGTCCGTCACGAGTTCTTTGTACCAAGTGCTGTAAAAGGCGCGCACGACCTCTTGCACCAGGGCGTTCGGCAAGTGCGTCGACAAATGCACGTCAACCGCAAAGGATACGGGGCCGACGCAATCGTGCGTGGCTACGGGAATCTCAAATGCTTCCGCGATGGAGGCGATGCGCTTGGCCTCCGAAATGCCCCCGGTCCACGTCGGATCAAAGATGAGGACACCGGCAGCCTGCTGTTGCAGTACGTCCAAGTATGCTTGACGAGTGCCGAGTGTTTCACTGGCGGCGGTGGGGACCCTCGTCGAATGAGCGAACTCATTCAAGGCCGCCACGTTGTCCATGCGAATGGGATCCTCAAACCAGAACGGTTGAAATGGCTCTAGCTCCTTAGCAATCTCTTTGGCGGCTCGTAGATCCCACCGCGAATGCATTTCCACCATGATGTGGATTTTGTCGCCGACAGCCTTGCGGATTTTTTCGAAGGGCTCCAACCCTCTGCGTAAATCAGCAGGGCTGATATAACGTCCTGCTGACGCTTCGGCATACGGATCAAACGGCCAGATCTTCATGCCCATGTACCCTTCTTCGACCAGGCTTTCCGCGAGTTCATCCGCACGATGCAAGAATCCCATCAGGTCCTCGTAGGGTCCATCTGTCCCGCCCGTGCCCCAGTTGTCCACCGGAAGGTGCGCGTGCTTCGGTCGTTTGCGCGTGTACTGATACCCGGCACAGGTGTTATAAGCGGGAATCTTCTCCCGTACAGCCCCGCCCAGCAGTTGATAAATTGGCTGGCCCGTAACCTGTCCCAAGAGGTCCCACAGGGCAATATCCACAGCTGATCTCCCGCGGTTCTCCACCCCTGTGCTGCGCGATCCGATAAAGCCCACCAGGCTTTGCCAGTGCTTCTCGATGTTGAGTGGATCTTGCCCCACCAGGACCGGTGCCGCACTTTCGTGTACCCACGCCTCCACCGATGCGGCCCCAAAGTACGTCTCCCCGAGACCCACCAGACCTTCGTCCGTGTGGACGTGAACAAAACAGATGTTTGGAAATTCTTCAACGCGGATGGTTTCCAGGGCGGTAATTTGCATTGCCTACCTCCTTATGCACATGTAAGTGTTTTCACGCCTGCCATGAATCAGCTCCTTTAGGTGTCACCTCCCGTAAGCCATGCCTCACCGTTTTCGCGCCATAAAAGCATGACGTGATCGGTAAACGCTTCTTTGACTTGAGCGAAATTTCTCGACTTCAAAACGGCGATGAGTTCCTCATGCTGGCGCACCACCGTGTCGTGATTCTCCGTAAAATAGGTAGGGTGCATGAGGGAAATAAAACGCCGAACATGCCCGCTCAGCATGTGCCAAATGCGAACATACGTCTCGACTTGACTCCACTCCAAGATGCGCCCATGGAAGCGGACATCCAGTTCCGATTGGACAAGGTAATCCGCGTCGCCTTCGACGTTTCTCATTTGCTCCACAATGACTTCGAGTTGTCCAATGTGCTCCTCCGTCAAAGTTGGGAGAACAAGTTCGAGAACAGTCATTTCAATCTGTGTGCGCAACAGGAAAATATGATAGATTTCCTTGAGGACGAAATCCGCGACATAAGTCCCTTTGTAGAGAACGGATCGAACGAGGCCTTCCTCCTCCAGCCCTCGCAGCGCTTCGCGAACCGGGACTTGGCTCGTGCCAAATATGCGAGCCAACTTCGTCTCAACAATCCGTTGTCCCGGTTGCAGTTCGCCAGTGATAATGGCTTCCCGAATCCGTTCTTTTACTTCGTTCTGATATGATCCGGTGGTAAGCGTTTTCAACGATCTACCGATCAACACACGACCTCCCCTCCGTAAGTGTTGTCCGTTCATCATATGCCCTCAACAACAATATATGATTGATTATATATAATCCGAAAATCAGTTCAACTATTCTGAATGATAGATCTATCTTATCCGTCAGGAAAAGACCGCTACCAGGCACGTTTGCGAAGCGGTCTCAGCGTATTCTAACCCAACTGGGACGGGTACGAATGCGAGGGCGAATAATACGCGGCGATGTCCATCGTTGCCTGCACCTGTCCTCCGCTACCTGCCTGTAGCGTGGCGTCTGTCACGGCAATGAGGCGTGTCGCTGACTCGAGACTTCCCATAAAGTTTTCGATCTCGCCGCTCGTTCCCACCACTTGCACCTTAAACTGGAGATTTGGCAGATTTACGATCGTCGACGCAGCTTGTGTCCCAGCGTTCGGTTGGTCCTTACTTTGGACCGCCGAGACACTGGTCACTTTGACATGTGTTGAACTTTGGGCGTCCGCTAGTGTCTGCAAAAATCTGCACGAAGTTCGCTTAGCCGAGCGTAGTATGGGAACTTCGGTGCCAATTTTTCGGCCGTCCCCAAGACCTGAGCGGCCTCTTCAAGTTCGCCCATCGCGAGTAGTTCCCGTCCCAGAAAGCCCCAGGAGACGATATCGTTAGGATCATCCTGAATGGCTTTGCGCAATAGCGACACATTACGTTTCAGTTTCGCAGGTAACACCTCGGCTTCGTAGCCCGAGTCTGAGAAGCGAATGCTTCTAACAGAAGCGAGTACGGATTATCCACCGGTCTTTGTTCATTCCCGCCGATCTGCTCGTGAATTCTCCCCCACCACTTCAATCCGAATCGTATTGGGAAGAAGCGGGTGATATCATAACTCATTTCCGTCCGGTCCCCGAGATGATTGGCAATGATCACACGGAAGAGAAACGGCGGATCGAACGGGTTGTACAATCCCGCGATCACTTTCGGAACAAAGATATCATCTTGCCACAGCACCTCGTCCGCATCCACCCAAAGGACCCAATCCGCTCGAACCTTGGACATGGCATAGTTCCTCGCGGCGGAAAAGTCATCATTCCACGCGAAGTCGTACACTTGGGCACCAAGCTTTTTCGCAATTTTGACTGTTTTATCCGTACTTCCTGTGTCGACGATGACAATCTCGTCCACAGCGCCCTTCAACGCCTCGATCACGCCCTTGATTGTCCGCGCACCGTCCTTGACAATGATCGCTGCGGCCACCGAGACTTCGGGCACAGCAAGCAGATCCCGCAGCCAAGGTGGAATGGCCGATTGATGATGGACTTGTAGACGCTGACGGACAGCGTCAATCCATGGCGCTCGAGGGTCCAGCACCGAGCACCGATCATACGCGTGCCAAGCCTCTGACGGATACCCCAGTTTCTCAAGTGTTTCACCCAGGTAGGCCCACGCTTGTGAAAGATACGGCGCGTGGCTCAACAAAGAAACGCACAGTTCCCGAGATTGCGCTAATCTCCCGTTAACGATGTTGGATTTGATTTCGTTCAACTGATCGTCGAATTTTAGCAGCCGCTCCACACCGGCATCCCCTTAAAGGAAAGTTTCACTGGGCCGCGGGTGACTTGCGTGAGTCCATTGTAGTCCTGGCCCGAAGAACCGGACACGGTTAAGGTTTTTCCTCTACCGCCCTTTGTGCATGTTCAATCTAATATGATCTTTTCTCCGAAGTGGAGTCCTCTTCCTGCGATACCACAGATAGAAGGTGAGCACACCGAGCGAATCAATCACCATATCGTACAGACGGCCATCGCGAAAGAAAAACGGTTGAGCCAGTTCGGTGAGAATGGCAAACGATATCGCGATCGCGGCGGACAAACGCCGATGCCTCAACCACCGAGTCAGTAGATACTCAAATATGAGAAACCCAGAATAGTGACCGATTTTTGAAATCGTCCACATCGGGCGCAATGGATGCAAATCAAAACGCAGGATCAACTCGAGATTCGGGTGACCTGTAAAGCGAAGCTCGCTGATTCTAAAGTGAAACGGGTTGATAGAGCACGTAAAGTAGACGAGAACAATTGCCCACATCACCGTAAGAAAACCTCTACTAAGCAATTAGCGTTCTCCCCTTAATGTGGTCAATGGCCAGTCACAAAGATGCTTCACATAGGACCTTTCCGGCCATCACTATCGCCCCCCATTCCCACACTTAGAGGGGTCTATCGAACATCATGTAATACTGCAACACCTTTCCTTCGCCTGCCACCAGCCCGCAACAACAGCGTGACAAGCGTCCAAATCCCCGCAGGAATCCCCAGGAACATGAGCCATATGATAGGTTCGTTGTAGCGTCCATAGACGAAGAAAATACTGTACAGCCCCGTAAAATAAAGCAATGTCAGTGCTACCATCATCATCTGGCGGCGTTTACCGTTTGCAAACACCAGGGCAACAGCATGTCCAATGATGGATGGCCAGACGAGCCAGTGTTGTACGAGCTTCATGGTCTCGGGCAAGACGCCAAGAATGCGGATCGGATAATATGCCAAGTTCCATAAAAGTCCTGGCTTGATCCAAAGATAACTCTGGAAAAAGTCACTCGGGTGTGTGTGATACCACTGGCGAACTCGCGCCATGGCCTCGTGCTGTTGCGCTTTGAACCAGGGAATCTCATGCTCACTCTGCGGTAGGAGGTCCGGGTGCTCGGCAAGAATCCGATGTTCGACAAGGGTCGGATCGTTCGGCGCTGGGTAGTGTAATCCCTGGAACGTTCCTAGTAGCAGCGGGTTTGACGAATCATCCGTGAGCGGGATGAACTGGTGAAAGGCAATCTCATTGCGAATCCACCAAGGTGCCAGACAGATGACGACAATACCGACAACAAGACCCATATGCGACACAAGCAGTTTCCACGGATAACGCATGCTCATCAAATAAGCGAGAGCGACAACAGCCCAGAGGATGATGTTCGGGCGGAAGTAAATAGCCGCGACAAACATGATAGAAGCCCAAACGATATCTGATGTTTTATGTTCCTTACCGGCACGTAGGACGAAATACACCAACCAGGCAAAGGCAGCCATAAATGGTGGTTCAGTAAGAAACAGCGTGTCCGTCTCAATACCCGGAACGTAAACGGCCAAAAACAACGCGACGATCAGAGCGACAGGCCGATTCCACATGTGCTCCACTGCCTTATAGGCACCAAAAATGCCGAGGCAGCCGATAATGGTGAAGACCACTTTGCCCACATATAACCCCAAAGCGCCTTTACCAAACACGGCGATGACTGCCGCGAGAATGAATGTCATACCCGGAAGCATATGGACAGTTGGGGCGTCGGGTGTATAAAATGCATATTTGCCGTACTGCAAAAGCCACTCTGCACTGCGGTAATAGCCCATATCGTCACTGTGTATGGAAACATACGGACCATAATGGAAAATGACGAAAATGCGAATGATGAATGCGATGAGGACGACGAGAATCGGTAGCGATCGCGCTTTTGACATCAATACTCTAAAGTCACCCCAGTTTGATTTGGGTCGGACAAGTCAATCTGCGTTAAGCAACAAGAATCGACACGACCTCTCTAATTCTCCCATCTAATTGCATGTCTGTCCATGCCTATAGAAGATTAGCACTGTGAGGGTGAAAATGTGAAAAGTTCGTCGTTTGAAAGTTTATTGACAGGGGTGACAAACGGTGGCTTGAAATGAAGGTCTGGATGCAATCAAATAGTCGCTCTCCATCACAAGGTACTTTTCAATAATTCTACGTCAATCCGCAGACTCGACACAGCAACCGACACATTTTGGTCAACGATTCGAATGGTCTTGTCAAGTGTGATAATCCTATGTTCTATGGAATCAGCTTGGGTTTGCAAGTGCCCTTGTCTCAACTGAACATCAGCCACTTGATGCTTCAATTCGCAAATATCAGACTGCATGGCTTTCGTTGTAGATTTTAGTTCCCGCATATCATCCTGCATGCCTCGCGTCGTAGTTTGCAGTTCACGCATATCATCCTGCATGCCTCGCGTCGTAGTTTGCAGTTCACGCATATCATCCTGCATGCCTCGCGTCGTAGTTTGCAGTTCACGAATATCCTCCTGCATGCCTCGCGTCGTAGTCTGCAGTTCACGGATATCCTCCTGCATACCTTGCGTCGTAGTCTGCAGTTGTTGAATATCCTCCTGCATCGCCTTTGTCGTATGCTTCAGTTCGTTTATATCCTCACGCAGTTCCTTGATGTCCTCTCGGAAGGTACGCTTAATGTCCCCAAATTGTGTCTCCAGGAACGTTTTGAGTTCCGTGTCCAATCGGCATTCTCCCCTCATGTGATTTCATGTTTCGAGTATATCATCAGGCCACAATGACCAACCGGCAATTTCTCATCCTAAACGTTACAATTCAACGTGGAGGTGATGTCCCCCGTGTTTTACATCCTTAAGGTCATCCAGCATCTGATTTTGCCACCGGGACTATTTGTCGTCCTGGCAATCATTGTTGCAGCGCGCATTTACAAGACGGCCCGCAAGGCAGCCTTCGCGTTGTTCGGCATTGCTGCATTCATCTACGTTTGCAGCGCACCGATGGTAGCCGATGCACTGCTCCATCCACTCGAGCAGCGATACACGCAGCCAAAAAACCCCTCGGGTGACGTCATTGTCGTACTCGGAGCAAGCTTTTCCGTTGGGACACCAAGCTTTGAGGGCACAGGTAATCTAACGGGCGATTCCGCTGCCCGGGTGCTTGCGGCAGCACGTCTCCAGAAGCAGTTACACATCCCCATCATCGTATCCGGTGGTCCCTTGGAACACGTCGGGGGTGAGTCTGTCTCCTTCGCCTCCATCGCAAGACACGATCTCAATGGAATCGGCGTCGCAAGCAACCAGATATACCTTGACCAAGAGAGTCGAAATACACAAGAGAATGCCGTCAACACAAAAGTTATTCTCGACAACCACAAATTCAAGCACCCAATTCTCATCACGTCCGCCTACCACATGGAACGTTCCGTGTTGGATTTCCAGCGGATCGGGATAGCGGTGACACCATTTCCAACAGATTACGAAGTAAGTTCTCAAGGACAACCGTACGATGTGGCATGGCTGCCATCGGCGGATGGGCTCAGCCTTGCGGAAATCGCGTTGAAGGAGTATTTGGGGATTCTGGCGACAAACATGGGGATTCGCGGATGATCCCCAAACAAACCGTGGCCGTCTACTGACCACGGTCGGCTGCTTCTGTTTCCGCTAGCTTTTTCGGTTCCTTCGGTACGTTCGATAATCAGCTGCGAATCGTTTGATCCGGCGGTAGAACGTTTTATCTTGGAGTCGGTTAAACTGTCCGTACGAGGGGTATAAAAGGTTTACTTCAATGATCCAGATCCGCCCCTTCTTGTCGATACCCAAATCAAGTCCGGCCTCGTGCGTTCGATAACCGTTTCTCCTCGCATGACGAATAATCTTGAAACTAGTCCTGATCAATTTCCGCTTCATTTTCGCGATCCGGTTACGATCGTAGCCCAAAGATTGAGCCAAAGCATCGTCGACTGTAGCTGCATAGCCTCCGCCACGCCGAACATTGGTGATGACGCTTCCCTTCCCTGCTACTTTCGCCAACATTCCCCCGTACCGCCATTCTCCTTTTCCGTCCTTCATCACGATAGTACGAATAGAGAAGGGCCTGCCGTCGATCTTGGCCAAATCGATGGCCTTTTGGACAATGATGGACCGACGGGGTCTTCCATCTTTGACCTTGTCATATAACTCTCTGAACGATTTCACGTCAACCGCGTTTCCCTTTACTTTCACATAGCGGTAACCATCTTTTGTTTTCATCGCCTTAATGATGCCCGCCCCGGTATGTTGACTACTTCCCTTGATGTACACAGCTCGATAATCATCCAAGTACTGCTTCAGAGTACTTGAACTTAAAATCGATGTCGGCGGTAAGAGCTTGGTCAGATCAGGGTGCTTGGAGTACACCCGGTGAAGTTCCCATTTAGACGGATCCCAACTTGAGGACATACCATCATTCCTCTGCCAGTGAATTGATTACCATCCACCGTATAGCGATATCTAGCTTCCGGTCACGGCAGTCGTATAGCAGACAGTTGGTTTAAGAAAATCCACCGATTCATCGGTAGATTAGCCCGTCTCCTCTCTAACCATGTCTCATAAGGTAAGTAAATCAAGTCCGGATGTTCCCCAACTACAGAATTCGTGTTCTAGGAGAGGCACTACAGTCCAACGGTAATATGTCAAGTTCCTGAAACTCGAAAAATGGAAATTTTGTTGGACCAAATTACCGTGAGTCAGTGAAAAAGACAGCACTAAAGAAACCCAGTCTGAGTTTGTTCCTCGAACTGGAACTGTTACCAAAGGATGATAAGGAGGCGATTATTGCTTCTCCGTATTCACCTTCCTTCTAGGCGTGTAGATTTGGTCGTTGCGTAGCAGCACATCGACCAGACGTACAAGTTTTCTTGCGGTTAAGACGAGGGCTCTTTTATGTTGGTGCTTTGGCACCTCAGCGAATTTCTTCTGGTAGTAATTCTGAAATTCTGGATCATGTCGTTTTACCGAGTTGGCGGCTTCAACAAGGTAATAGCGGAGGAACCGGTTACCAGATTTGATTCGCTTAGTATCTTCGGCTTCAAATTTACCGGATTGGTGTTTACGCCACGTGAGACCCGCATACTTTGCAACGGCGGCTTGGTCTTTAAACCGGTGAATGTCGCCGATCTCGGCAAGAATGCCGGCGCAGTAAACGCGTCCAATGCCGGGAATGGTCTCCAGCGTGTTCGGGATGCCGTCCAGCAGTCGCGCGATAGCTTGGTCAATCTGTTTGATCTGTTGCTTGATAGTTCGTATAGACTCGATGGAAGTAGCAAGCAGGATGTCAATCGTATCCTCTACACATTTGGAGAGGCGGTATGAGGAACGGGCGGCCTTCTGAATGCACTTGGCGACCTTCTCCGGATTAGGGAAACGATTCTTGCCTTTCTCTTTTAGGTAATCTGCAAGATCCGCCAGTTCCATGGATCCGATTTCATCAAGACTATACTGCTCCAGCAACAACTCGGTGATGGCATGACCGAAGACATCGCTTTCCACCTCGCTGGTAAAAGCGCTGCATTTGAAGAACAGGTGTTGCAAAAAGTACTGCTTTTCACGCGTCAGATTATGCACGAGATGAAATCTCATGCGAGTAAGGCGCTGTAAAGCAATGTATTGTTCTTGCAGTACCACGGTCATCGGCAGTCGTCCGAAACGCAGCCGGTCAGCGATAATCCAGGCATCAATATAATCGGTCTTGTCCAGGTCGGGGTAAGCCTCCCTGAACTTACTAATGAGCTTGGGATTGATGGTAAACACTTTGGTGCCGCGTTTTTGTAACGAGTTATCTTCGTGCAAAAACATGGCGGGATGCCAACTGTACACGGATGTGGATTCAAGTCCGACGTGGATTTCCTTGGATTTTTCCTTATCTGCTAGGGACAGAAGCTTGTCCCGCAAACGGGAAGCCCCATCGTGGTTATTCGTGACTGTGAAGGAATCCAGTGTGTCACCAACGATGTTCATGGCGCAGACTTTTAAGTCTTCAGAGCTAACGTCAATACCGACGAATAATTTCAAGGTTATCCCTCCCTTCTGAATTAGGGATTTGGGGAATTGGACTCTTCGGGACGCCCCCAGCGCGCTCGCAGATCAATCACCCTCGCATATGAGAACTTCCTTCGATCCATGAGCCGCCTCGAATCTGCTACTTTCGAGCATGGGTTGCCAAAGGGAACAGCCAACGGGTTAGAAGTACACGCGAGTGCTGGGGAAACAGACTTTAGACGTAGTCGAGCTACAGGAGATGAACGAATTTCCCCAAATGACCCAAGGATCATTGTCTGGGAACATCACGAAGAGTCCAAGACCCAATTGCGATTTATTAAGTTTTCAAGGAGGCCTGTTTTCGGGCGGACCCCGACTTCCGCTCCTCGCCCTCCGGGCTGTGGTGCGGGTTCGGCTACTTGCTCCATCTAAAAACAATTTTTTACTGGAAATTCTTCAAAAAGAAGAATCGAAAAATACTATACGAGGAGGTATATCAATGAAAAAGACATCTCAACTGAAGAGTTTAATTCAATCACCAGAACTGGAGTTTTTAATGGAAGCCCATAATGGCCTGTCGGCCACAATTGTTGAGGAAGCAGGTTTTAAGGGAATTTGGGCCAGTGGATTATCCATTTCCGCCAGCTTGGGTGTGAGAGACAACAATGAGGCTTCGTGGACGCAGGTGCTAGGTGTTTTGGAATTTATGAGCGACGCCACATCCATTCCGATTTTATTGGACGGAGATACTGGCTTTGGAAACTTCAACAACGCAAGACGGCTGGTTAAGAAGTTGGAACAACGCAGTATAGGCGGCGTCTGCATTGAGGATAAGTTGTTTCCGAAAACAAACTCGTTTATCAACGGCACAGCCCAGCCGCTCGCTGATGTAGAGGAGTTTTGCGGCAAGATCAAGGCAATGAAGGATACGCAAACGGACGAGGATTTCGTGGTCGTTGCCAGAGTGGAATCTTTTATCGCGGGCTGGGGCTTGAAAGAGACCTTGCGACGTGCAGAAGCTTACCGTCAAGCAGGTGCGGATGCAGTTCTCATACACAGCAAACGATCCGACGTAACGGAAATTGAAGCATTCATGAAAGAATGGAACGGCAGACTGCCGGTAGTCGTTGTGCCGACAAAATATCACACCACGCCGACGGATCGCTTGAGCGAATTAGGGGTCAGTGTAGCAATCTGGGCAAACCATAACTTGCGGGCGGCTATTGACTCGATTCAAAAGACATCTAAGCAAATTTTCAATGAACATAGTATCAGCAACATTGAAGGCCGGGTAGCCCCCTTGGAAGAAATTTTCCGCTTGCAAAGAGCGGATGAACTTCAGGAGGCGGAAAAAAAGTATCTTCCTTCGAAGCAGCAAAATCTAGGTGATAACCAATGTTAAATACGAGATCATTCGGACGAGAATTGCAAAAGTTGGGGTTCACATTTTATAGCGGTGTCCCGTGCTCCTATTTGAAAGACTTAATAAACTATGCCATCAATGAGTGCGACTACGTTGCGGCAGCAAACGAAGGAGATGCTGTCGCCATCGCCGCAGGTGCGTATCTAGGAGGGAAAAAGCCGGTTGTCTTAATGCAGAACTCCGGCTTGGCAAACGCTGTCTCGCCTTTGGTGTCCCTCAACTATCCTTTCCGACTTCCCGTACTCGGATTCGTCAGCCTTCGAGGGGAACCGGGCCTGCCCGATGAACCACAGCACGAACTGATGGGGCGAATTACAACGCAACTGCTGGAATTGATGCGGGTCAGATGGATGTATTTATCTGCTGATCTGGAGGAAGCGAAGCGCCAAATGCTCCAGGCAAGCCGTCATATTGATTACAATGAGCCTTTCTTCTTCATCGTTAAGCACGGGACATTTGAAACAGAGGTCCTGAACAGGCAGGAACTTGCCTCTCGACGAAACCAGGTTAAAGTCCCGAAGGATAGAGCCGACCAGCTACCCACCCGGAATGAAGTACTGGCTGCCATCAATCGGTTGAAAGATGATAACACGGTACAGCTCGCCACAACTGGAAAAACGGGGCGGGAATTATACGAGATTGAAGATGCGCCCCATAATTTATACATGGTCGGTTCCCTCGGATGTGTCAGTTCCCTCGGGTTGGGCCTGGCGCTTAGCAATAGGGATCTGGATGTCGTCGTGATCGACGGGGACGGCTCTCTCTTAATGCGCATGGGAAGTTTGGCGACAAACGGGTATTATAACCCGCCTAACATGCTTCATATTCTTCTCGATAATCAGGTGCACGATTCGACGGGCGGGCAAAGTACCGTTTCTCATAACGTAGATTTTGTGGAAATTGCGGCATCATGCGGGTACGAGAAATCGATCTATATTCATTCTATAAACGATTTAGAAAAACACATCCGTGATTGGAAGGAAACCCGCGGTTTAAGCTTTTTTCATATGAACATTCAGCCAGGTTCTCGTGCACAACTCGGTCGTCCGAAAATGAAACCGCACGAAGTGAAGGAACGGTTACAGCTGTTTATCAGGAGCAACTCCGATACAACCGAAGGAGAAGAACACCCATGCAAACCGTAAAAAGAAACATCTTGCTCACGCCTGGTCCCGCGACAACAACCGATTCCGTTAAATACGCCCAAGTGGTCCCGGACGTATGCCCACGCGAAAAGGAATTTGGGCGCTTGATGGAATCCATTGCTGAAGATCTAACCCGGTTGGTTGCCGAACCAGAACATTATGCCACCGTTCTGTTCGGAGGTTCAGGTACAGCAGCGGTGGAGTCCATCTTAAGCTCTGTAGTGGGTAGCAATGCCGTGATTATCATCAATAATGGGGCTTACGGGAAACGGATGTGTGAAATCGCTAACGCTTATTCGCTCAACTTTTACGAGTTTAAGAGCTCGCCGCAGGCCCCCATAGATGCTGACGAGTTGGAACGTTTTATTACGACATTTGACAGCAAAACAACTCATCTCGCTGTCGTTCATCACGAGACAACGACGGGCTTGTTGAACGACATTGCATCGATCGGAGAGATCTGCAAAAGACATCAAATAGATCTGATTGTGGACGCCATCAGTTCATTCGCGGCTATTCCTATTCGGATGAAAGAAATGAATATCAGCTACCTGGCGGCGAGTTCAAATAAGAATCTTCAAGGGTTGCCGGGCATTTCCTTTGTGATTGCAGACAAACGTAAACTAGAAAGCTTACGCAACCAACCATCGGCGAACTACTATCTCAACCTGTATGCTCAATATAAGTATTTTTCAGATACGAGCCAAATACGGTTTACGCCACCTGTGCAAACTTTTTACGCCCTCGAGCAAGCGATAGCGGAATTGAAACTAGAGGGACTGGAAGAAAGATACGCCAGATATACAGCGTCGTGGCAAACGTTGATTCACGGCATTCAGCAGTTGGGATTGAAACACATCGTCCCGATGGAGCATCATTCCAAGCTGGTTACTTCCGTCCTTGAACCGGATTGCAGCGGATACGATTTTCACGCAATGCACGACTATTTGTACGAAAGAGGATTTACCATCTACCCGGGAAAACTCGAGGAATTACCGACTTTCCGAATTGCCAATATTGGCGACATTACTTTCAAAGATATGGAGGCGTTTTTGGCCGTGCTTAAAGCGTACCTTGGGAGCATCAATTTTGTGGCAAGAGGCGAGTAGGTGCAAAGGGGGCGACGGCGGATCGGGTGGATCGGTCGGCGGTGGTATAGGGGCTAAGGTAGGCCGGGTAGGTTGGCCGGCCGTGGCTCAGGGCCAAGACGGGCCGGGTGGGTTGGCCGGCCATGGCTCGGGGAGAAGACGGGTCGGCCAGCCGGGCAGTCGGGAATAAGTGACTAAAATTCCCTTGATCGTTCGGGCCGACGTAGTACCACATGAACAAGCGACCTAGATTCCGTTATCCACCAAACAAACCGAATGAAAACTGTAGGATTGGCGGTGTAAGGGAATTTCGTTCCTTTGTTCCGATGCGCTGAGTGGCCTTGAGGCAATAGGGGAACATAGGTCCTCACCGCGTCGCTCCTTACCCCGTCGGGATAGCGGCTCGCAGGCAAGCAAGCCCCCTGGTCCCCTCGCCCGACCAACTCCCGCAAGCCCCCTGGCCCGCCCGTGGCAAGCACCTGACTCCATCGGACCCGATCCCACCAGGTCCTCACAGCACCTTCGACAAAAATTCCTTCGCCCGATCCGTCTTCGGCGCCGTGAAAAATTCACTCGGCGGGGCATCTTCCACGAGTGCGCCACCGTCCAAGAAACAAATTCGATCCGCCACGTTGCGCGCAAATCCCATTTCGTGCGTGACGATGACCATCGTGATACCCGTATGAGCCAACTGCTGAATTACCTGGAGGACTTCCTTGACCATCTCTGGATCGAGGGCTGAAGTCGGCTCATCAAACAGCATAATTTCCGGCTTCATCGCCAATGCGCGTGCGATGGCAACCCGCTGTTTTTGGCCACCGGACAGCGTTGCCGGATAGGCGTCCGCCTTTTCAGCGAGCCCCACTTGTTTCAGTAAGTCCATGGCCATTTGCTTAGCCGTTCCTTTATCTACACGCTTCACTCGCGTCGGCGCATAAATCATATTCTCCATGACCGTCATGTGGGGGAAGAGATTGAAGTGTTGGAACACCATGCCCGTATTTTCGCGGATTTTCGTCACGTCCGCGCCTTTGGCCGTAATGTCGGTTCCGTTCACATAAACGTGTCCCTTGGTGGGAACCTCAAGTAAATTCAAGCAGCGAAGCAACGTGGATTTACCTGAGCCGGACGGTCCGATGATGGCCACCACTTCGCCTTTGCCAATTTCCAAGGAGACGTCTTGCAACACATCGAGTTTGCCAAACGACTTGAAGAGGTGCTCAACTTTAATCACTCTTCCGCAGCCTCCTCTCCAGACGCAGCCCGATCCAAGTTAAGAACATAACGATCACATAATAAATTGCAGCGATTAAAATGAGCGGCTCAAAGTACTTGTACGTATTTGCCATCGTGATTTGAGCGCGCCGCATCAAGTCACTCGCTGTGATGACGGAAACAAGAGATGAGTCCTTGAGCAGTGCAATACTTTCATTGACCAGGGCCGGCAAAATGTTTTTCACAGCTTGCGGCAGAATGATATCGCGCATCATTTTCCCGTAAGGCACACCAAGTGACAGCGCTGCATCGCGCTGTCCTGCTGGTACTGCGAGAATACCGGCCCGAATCACTTCCGACACATATGCAGCCGAGTTGAGTGAGAACGTGATTACTCCCGCCTGCAGTGCCGGAATGTTATATCCCGTCAACTGCGGAACAGCGAAGTACGCGATACTCACTTGTACCAACAGCGGGGTTCCCCGAAATACGGATGTATAAGCGAGCCCGAACCAGCGAAGCGGTGCAAACTTCGAAACTTTGATGATGGATAGAAGCGTCCCCAAAATGAACCCGAATACAGTGGACATCACCGTGAACTCGAGTGTGACGAGGACGCCCTTCAGGATAAAACCGAAATCAATCTGACTGAAATCCAAGCCCATTACGTCACCGCCTCATATCTCCGCTGTCCGATCACTGACCGCCACCAAACCACTTGTTGGCCATCTGCTGCAGTTCCCCATCTTGCTTCATCTTTTCGATAGCCGTGTCAAACTTCTGTGTCCACTGCGATCCCTTCGGGAATGCGATAGCAGATCCGTTTTCCGTCATGCCTGCGATTTTGTTCAGCTGTAATTGTGGGTTGTTCTTAATGTAACCTGTGGCAACCGTGTTTTCGATCACGGCCGCATCTGCACGATTGGATAGAACCTCCTGGACGACCGTTGGGATCGTGTCAAGCGAGTCCAGTTTCACGTTCGGGATGGCCTTGGCGGCATTTTCCTGAATCGATCCCAACTGAACCGCAACCTTATCGCCCTTCAAGTCATTCATCGACGTGATATTTTTGCCCTTCTTCGTGATCACGACGTTCTCCGCCTGGTAATATACATCAGAGAAGTCGACGCTTTTCTTGCGGTCCGCCGTCGGCGTCATGCCCGCGATAACGAAATCCGCGCGCTTCGCTTGCAATGCCGCAATGAGTCCGTCAAAGTTCATATCAACGATCTTCACCTTAAAGTGCAGTTGCTGCGCAATGGCATTTGCGACATCTATGTCGAAGCCGACAATTTTGTCTTGCCCGCTCGAAGTATCATGGAACTCGTATGGTTTATAATCGGCGGACGTCGCTAACACCAAGGTCGGTTCCGAACTCGATCCGCCCGTCGTCGAGCCGTTAGCTGTCGCGCTATTCGCCGTGCCACTGTTGCTCGTTGTGGACGCCCCACAACCGGTCACGGACACGATCAAAGCTGCCGCGGTCGCTGCAGCACCAAGTTTAGCAAGATGTTTCATGTTTACTTCCCCCTTTTTTGACTGAAGCAATGGTGTCTGTATAAAATCTATATATAACGTATATATATGCAAAACACTATGATGTCCAGTGCTAATTTAAAATGAAAGCATATTCACGAAAAATTTGTTTTACGATAACGATTTAGGTGGCTGATTTCGTGGACTATCGTTCCTTTTTCCCCAAGACCATTCAAAATTCCCTAAACAATCCTGCCCCTGGGGCTTGGATGCCGAATGTCCCGTGCGGTGCCGTTCGACTGAGTGCTGGATATCCCGATCCGGCTTTTATTCCAACTCATCAGTTCACCGATACAATTGAGAAATTGATTCAAGAAGAACATGACCTTCCCTTTCACTACATTGGAAGCCGCTACACCGCTGAGTTAAGGCAGTGGATAGTCGACCATCTAAGTAGCAGAAACATGGTCGTTCGGCCAACTGAACTCCTCGTCGCAGCAGGTGCATTCCAAGCGATTGATCTGGTGGCCCGGATCCTTTTGGACTCCTCCAAAGCCGTCGTGGTCGAAGCGCCAACTTATATGGAAGCGCTGGAAGTTTTTCAAAACTACACGACCGATATTCTATCTGTCCCCGTCGATCGCGACGGACTATGTGTCGACACACTCGAACAGATGCTTGCAGAGCGCCGGGCGAATCATTTACAGATGCCCAGCCTCTTGTACACCATTCCGTCGTTTCAAAACCCGACGGGATCGACCATGCCGCTCAGCCGTCGACAAAAATTACTCTCGCTAGCTGAAATGTATGACTTCCTCGTCCTCGAAGATGACGCTTACGGCGATCTATTCTTCGACAAAGCACCTATTACCCTTAAATCGCTCGATCAGACGGGCCGCGTCATTTACGTCGGCTCGCTGTCCAAGGTACTGGGTCCTGGATTGCGAATCGGCTGGGCTGTGGGCCCAGAGCCAATCATTCACGCCATGAATTGGTTCAAGAAGGACTTGGACCACACATTTATCGAGGCGGCCGTTGGGTGCTTTATGGGGCGGATCGATTGGAATGCGCGCCTGCAGACGATGCGGCAAGGATACGCTCAGAGACGGGATATCATGCTGTCCGCGCTCAAAGAACATATGCCTGACGGGGTCACCTGGAGTGTGCCTGACGGAGGCTACTTTATTTGGGTACATGTGCCCGGAGTTGACACACATGCCCTTTTAGACATCGCGATGGAAGCCGGTGTCTCGTTTATACCTGGAAACTACTTTTATCTGGATACGGAGGCTCCTCGAGACTATCTGCGGTTATCATTTAGTTATGTGTCCGCCGAAGATATGGTGCGGGGAATCGAGCGACTGGCTGGTGCGATTAAGACATTTCAGTTGTCGTAGGATAAGTTGATATTGGATAGGTTCCCCTGCGCAACAACAGGGGAACCAAAGTAACTGCACAATCAACGAGGCAAACCAGAAATCTTGCGCACGGGTTCACTCAATCGATGTTCGTCCGCGAATCGGCAGCCAATTGAGTACCTCTTGAATCTGTGCGTCCCAATGCGCCCACTCGTGTCCGCCAGGACTCTCGCGATACGTCAAATCAAAGGCACTCTGCTCACATGCGCGCCGAAACACCTGATTCTCCTCGTAGAGAAAATCCTCCGTTCCACACCATTGGTAGAGTCTGGGTCTCGTGGAGGTGGAGTGCTGAAAAGTTGCCAGAAGGTGAATCAGGTCCGCCTCTGTACCGGAAATGTCCTGACTCCCGAACATCAACGAATACTCTCGAAGACGCCGGCGGGCACCCGCACTGGCGACATCCAGCGCGCCCGAGAGACTCGCAGCCGCAGCAAACCGATCCGGTTGCCGCAGCGCCAGTCTCATCGCCCCGTAACCTCCCATGGACAAACCGGCGACAAACGTATCATCTCGCTCTTGTGATAGATGGAAAAACGATTGGGCAACTTCAGGCAATTCTTCGCTCACAAATGTCCAATAACGATTTCCGTAAGCCATATCGTGATAGTAGCTCAAGTGGACCTGGGGCATGATGACGACGAGTGGCAGCGACCAAACATATCGTTCGATCGACGTGTACCGTGTCCACGCGGAGTCATCATCCGTCCTTCCGTGGAGCAGATAGAGTGTTTGAGACGGAGGATCAAAGTTCGGATTCTGGTTGGCACCACGACGTTCGGGAAGTAAGACGGTCATCGTCGTGCTCAGACCCAACACCTCGGAAAAAAAGCGACATGTCACCAGTGCCACGAAGTCTCTCTCCTTTGACTAGAAATTTACAGACGGAGTCATCTTGTTTATGGCGAGGGGCATTATTCATACGCACTGTGCTTGCGTTTAGCTAATTCGTCCGCTTCGGCTGTCATCCCAACCTCGCGCAGGCGCGTAATCCACTCCTCTTTGCCGATGTATCGGTAAGGACCTGTTTGAATGATATCTTCCATCGGATCGCCTATCTCTCCGTGAATGGCCCGATTCTCCTGAACCCACTCGACAATTCGATGATCCATTTGTGCCACGATGTCCGGATGAAGTGCCGCCACGTTGACGGACTCGTTGTCGTGCATGTCGTACAAAACGACGGGATCGAATTGATAGAATCCAGGGTCGTATGTGCGGATGAAGTGCCAACGCTCGTCGCGAACAGCTCTCTGGCATGCGTATAGGCCGTGTTCCAGTACGAGGTAATCTCGGTTCCAATTGTCGCCGTCCTGTCGCAATAAAGGAGCAAGTGATCGTCCATCCCAGCCTGTGGGTACATCGAGTCCGACCAAGTCGGCGATGGTCGCTACAACGTCCACGTTGTAGACGAACTGATCGATCGCGGTACCTGACGTCGTGAGACCGGGTACGCGCATAATGAGTGGGATGTGATGTACGGATTCCGTCGCCATGCCGTGTTCCATGTAAATGCCCTGTTCGCCGAATGATTCGCCGTGATCGGCACTGACAATAAACGTGACCTCGTCTTCAATGCCCAATTCTCTGTAGGCGGCTATGATTTGACCGACGTGTTCGTCCATGTAGGAGATTCCGGCATCGTAGAGGTTTATCAGTTGTTCGTAGTCGGTGCGATTGCGAATCTCGTGCGGCATCTTGCGTGGGATGTTCGGCGTGATGGCCCAGTGAAACATGCGGGCTGATCGGGGGTGGTACATGTGACGGTGTTGTTGGATCATTTCGTCACTTGGGAAAGCGGGCGCAGGCTGGTCAACGAACTGCTCAGCGTAATAGTCCGGGGCTGTGTAAAAACCGTGTGGGTCCCAGTACTGAATATGAAGGAAGTAGTTGTCGTCCGCTCCGTGTTCCTGGATCCAGGGAAGAACGTGTTCGTTCACCTCGTTCGCGTCTTCGTTGCCGCGCTTCAATGTGTGCGAATGGATTTCGTTCCATCCCGCGAAAAACCACCACGCTTGGTGCCTGTCACCAAAGCTTGAAATGGTGATGGTCTTGTATCCAGCTTCGCGCAGGTAACGCGTGAAAAATGGATACCTTGTACTGTACCGCTCCGCTCCAGGGTGATAAAACTGCCCGCCCGGGCCGAAATGTGTGAGAGCGCCGTGGTTGATAGCATACTTACCGGAAATGAAACTAGCTCTGGAAGGAACACAGGGAGAGGCTTCGCAGTAACTACGTGTAAACCGTACGCCCTGCTTCGCAATTTTATCGATATTTGGCGTCGTGTTTCGTGTGTATCCATAGCAACCCATGTGATCAGGCCGGAGAGAGTCTACATCAATGTACACGATCCTCACTGGACAATTCCCCCCATGAAATGATCGATCTCGCCACTGTTCAGTGCGTCCTTTAGAAAGAACACACCACTATTATTGATGAAATAGAAGGAATATTCCAGTAGATAATCACTGCGTAGGTCAGTAATCATCAAAGCACGTTTACTTCCCGTCTAAGATGTCGAAAAAAATGTCGAAATAAACTGTCGATTTAAGAAGGAAAATGATTAAAAAGAAAGAAATATGTAAGCAACATCATCGTTAGACTCTTCTATGACTACATTACGGTCTCGAAGGAGGATGAGTAGCTATGAAATTACTGAAAAAGGAAACCCTTGTTACCGTCGGAGTTCTTGTTGCACTTGCTGTCGCGACTGTTGCTGAGACGCCGTGGTTATAATTCGATAACGCTTCGCTGATAAAAGGAGCCGGTTTACCCCGGTTCTTTTTATTTTGTTTCAGGGGAGGATCATCATGCCGTATTTCGTTGCGATAGGGATCGTATGGGCATATCTGACCAAGCGAGACTTGCGTTCGCTTCTTAGCATGCGATTTAAATACCCATATCTCATTTTATCGGCACTCGTGTTCCAAATATTGTTCAACACCATGCCAATTGGTCATAGTGGATTGATGACCGTACTATATGTTCTGTCGTTCGGCTGTATCGTGATCGGGCTCATGATGAATTGGAACAAACCTGGATTCAAGCTTATTCTTGTGGGCTCCATGCTCAACCTGCTTGTCATTCTCGCCAATGACGGCACCATGCCCGTCTATCTAGGAACCGCTCATCTACTTCATCTGTCACAAGGATCTGATTATCTCGCTACGCATCACTTTATCGATTCAAATGCTTGGGATTGGTGGCTGTCTGATTGGCTTCCCTTGCCTTTATTTATCATGAGTCCGGGAGACATTTTTGTAGGGATTGGGGTGATTCAGCTTGTATTATTAAACGGGAAGAGACAAAGGGAGTGATACGTTGCTCATCGTCAAGCGTGGCTACCTGTCGTTCTTGTTCGCCTCGGGAATAGTCACCCTGATAATAGCTGCTGCTACCATCACGACACATCACGCTACCCAACTCGTGGTTGTGTCGGGCCTGGCCGTTGTCCTGAGCTTGCTCCCAATCTATCTCCCAGGTGGACTCGTCTGGGGGACAGGCGTCATATCCTACTTATTTGTATTGTCCCAGAGTGGTCTGTTCAGTTCTTTTGCTCCACTCGTCCTCGGGACGATCACAGTGTTTTCCAAGCACTATAACTGGGATTTTAGGCGTGTGAAATGGTTCCGCTTGTTTGTCACGCTCGGCATGTACACATACTCGCTTGTCGGCAGCCTCGCACTGGAACGCGTTGTAAGAAACCTTCCGGTCTATTTTCATATGCTGGCGATGATCACAGCCTTTGAAGCACTCAATCTATTGTTCTTCTTAGGTGTCCAGTGGTCGTCCGGTCAGGTACAGTCCATTTCCCGCTCGTTTAAGACGTTTCACTTCATACCACTGATCGCTAGCGCAACCATTCTTACGTTGATCGTGGAAGCAAAGTATGTCATTCCGTCGGCATGCTACGCCTGCATTCTCCTGCTCTGTTTCATTCTGCTGTCGAGACAGTATTTTCGGGCAGTTGCGTCATCAACCGAGGCTGAAAACAAGTATCGACTGATTGCACGCAATACCACCGATCTCATCATCGTGATCGACGAGCACGCGAATATCACCTACGCCTCCCCATCACACGAGAATACCTTTGGGTGCACATCGGCGGACCTTGAGGGGACGAGTCTGTACACATATGTCGACGAACAAACACTCCTTCAGTCCCTTTTAGGGGAAATTTCGGACAACCCTGTGGCACAACGGGTACAGTTCACTTTTACCGTCAATCATCATTCGGTGATTGTGGAAACGGAGCTCTCACCCGTGTTAAACAAACAAGGCAAAATCCAAGATATCATCGTCGTCTCCCGAGACATCACTGACCGAATCCGCCAGCAGGAATATATCATTCAAACCGAAAAACTAGCAGTAACAGGACAACTCGCAGCTGGAATCGCTCACGAAATTCGCAATCCGCTCACAGCGGTCAAAGGTTTTGTCCAGCTTTTAAAAGGCGACTTTGATGACATGTCCCCAGAGTCTTTCAATGTCCTGTGGACTGAGCTGTGTCGAATAGATGAAATCACGAGCGGGTTATTGATGCTTGCCAAGCCAGAGCGAGCCGAGTATTGCACGGATGATATTGGAGTGCTCATCCACCACACCGTGACACTATTGGAAGGGCAGGCTCACGAGAAGAACGTCTATTTCGAAGCGCCGTCATTTGATCCACTCTATGTCTATTGTAATAGCAATCAAATGAGGCAAGTTTTTCTAAACATATTTAAAAACAGCATTGAATCGATGGAGCATGGCGGCACCATTCACGTTGGGCTGAAGTCGATCGGGGAGCGGGCCGTGATCGAAATAACAGACGAAGGGACTGGAATTCCGGAGGAACTCATTCCATCTCTGGGCCAACCTTTTTATACGACGAAGGAGAAAGGTACAGGACTCGGGTTGATGGTGGTGTACAACATCATCAAAGAACATGGCGGTACGATTCATATCACAAGTAAAAAGAACGTAGGAACAACCGTAACTTTATCTTTGCCCGCCGTGGAGATTACGAAGAGCGGTTCCCCTGACAACGAACCCGTGAACCACTTTGTATAAAGCCAATCCATCATCCACCTGAAAAGCCATAGAAATTGTATCCTCGACCGTCAAACACAGCCAAATTACTCCGAATATAGTAGATGCGGGCGCAGGTAAATCTGCGTCTGCTTGTTATAGATGATCCCCGCCACTCTTCAACCAATCTCATACCGCTCGTGTTGTTCTGACCGTCCCATTGGAGACAGTAAAACAGCAAATGTCTGTTGCTAACGAGTACTAGGTTTAGAAATCATGGAGGCGCCATCATGAAAAAATCACATCTTGTCGCACTCGCAACCCTGCCCCTGCCGTCTCTCTTTTCCATCGCAGCTTATACACCAGCAGTACAAGCCAGCACATATCAATCCCAATCACTTGGAGTCAAGCACATCTACTTGTCCGGTCAACTCAAATCCAGCAACTACGGACTCGTCGCGAACAACACGACGTACATGCCCATCTGGTATGTCATGCAGGTACTCAAGAGCTTGGGTATTCAGAGCACATGGAATAATGGGGAATGGAATCTATTATTACCGTCGTCGTACTCTGTCAACTTGTCAAACGTGTCACCAGGATTCGGAAACTCGAGTATTGCTTTGAACGGCCGGATCGTTCAGAGAGTGAATCGCATTGTCCATGTCGATCCGCTCTCAGGCAGTCCCACAACATTCATGCCCATCTGGTACGTCATGCAAGTGCTCAACCGCGTCGGCATTCATTCGACTTGGAACGGAACGGATTGGCAGATTACACCCCCTGCCGCGATCCCGGCGAAAGGATCGTTCACCAATGTTGACTTGCGCTATGCAGCACCGGGCAACATTACCGCTTCGTCCATAGACAGCTTCCTCAAGAGCCACAACAGCCCATTTACGGGCCTGGGCGGATCGTACGTCTACGCACAAAACACGTACGGCGTAGATGCAAATTATCTAGTCTCTCACTCCATCGAGGAATGCGGTTGGACAGGCAGCTACTTCTCCACTGAACAAAACAACCTGTATGGTTACGGCGCGTACGACTCAACGCCAAATGCAGCGGGCATGTTCCCGAGCGCAGACTACGCCATCCGCTTCCAGGCATGGGAAGTTCGCAACAACTACTTAACCCCTGGAGCTTCACATTACGTCGCACCCACGCTAACTGGGATGAACCACAATTACGCAACAGATCCCCAGTGGGCCAGCAACATTGCCGCACTGATGAACGAAGTGGCTTCATCTGTTAATGATTCGGTTCAGAGTTATCACCAATTTACCAGCAGTACATCCGCCCCCGCACCGAAAAGCACGGACGAACCGGTGTTTTATTTGAACGGGGCAAGCGGTACAGTTCTCGCAAACAGCACATATTCAGGGTTGCCGTACTACTCTGATCCGGGAACGGGCGAAGCGCACATGTTCTACGGACAGACCATTCAAGTTGGCAGTGCAGGCACGAACGTCGTCACGCTCCAACTATACTTAAACAAAACGATGAACAGCGGGCTCCAAGTGGACGGTCAATTTGGCCCGGCGACAAAACAGGCCGTTCTCAATTTCCAATCGAAATATGGTCTCGCGCAATCGGGTACTTGGAATTATGGGCTGTGGAAAACGTATATTGAGCCATCCTATTCTGTCATTCCAACTGGAACAAACGTTCACATAGACCAAATGGAACAGGGGATGTTCGGCCCGTACGTCGTGGAGTGGTACCACGTTGTCGGGTACGGCTGGGTGAACGCACGGTACATCAACTTTAGCAATGTCTATCGAGTGACCGTCCAAAATCCGCATTCAGCTCAAACGTCCGTGCCGGTTTACGACGGATCCGGTCAACAAATCGCGACGTTGCACTCGGGTGACTTTGTCGTTTCGTCGAACGCTGCAGGCAGCGGCGGCTCCATTGCCATCCAGTTCGCAAACGAATGGACCGGACAGATGATGAGCGGGTATCTGCGTGCATCGGACGGATCGTTGACAGCGCAGAAGTAGTCCCTGAGGCCTAGCATGATCAAAGTCGTCACACCAGTGTGGCGGCTTCTTTATTTTGCAAGCGTCATCGTAACGAATCACAGAAACTAAAGATGTGTGCTAAAAATAAAGTCGTATACCGGGAAAATAAGTTCCATACTAAGAAACACCGCCTCTATCATACGATCCAGGCGATTTGTGTAGCCTTAGGTGTATAATAGTGCACCAAATCTGTAAAGTGGATATTGAACAAACGGACAGCAGTTATGTTGCAATAGTAGAGCTCTTTCATAAAATGGGATTTTCGATATATTGTTAAATGATTTCGAAAGGAGTTTTATTCATGTTCATTAACCACAAGGTCATAGGAGAAGGCTACCCCGTGGTGATGTTGCATGGTTGGTCATTAGATCACCAGGTATTGTTACACTCCATGGAACCTCTATTTGAGAAGAGAACTGGTTGGAAACGGGTTTATGTAGATCTACCCGGTATGGGACGTTCAGATTCACATCCATCTATTCGGAATTCTGACGACATGTTGAAGACGGTATTAGAGTGGCTCGATGATCTTATCCCTAATCAACCCTTCATTCTTTGCGGAAATTCGTACGGAGGATACATCGCTCGAGGTATCATTCATCTTCGTCACGAAATGGTGCGTGGCTTATTACTCATGGCTCCAATGGTTGTCCCAGAATTCGATAGCAGAACATTACCTCAACAGACTGTCTTGAAAATAGATAACGAGTTGATGTCTCAGTTATCCTCAGATGATTTGGACGAATTTCGTTCTATGGCGGTATTACAAGGTGAGTCAGAGTGGGACAGGTTTCGTGATGAAATTTTGATGCCTTCCAAACAGTCAAATTATGAATTCTTAAACCGGATTCGCGAAAATGGATATGGTTTTACCTTTGATATCTCTTCGAATTCATTTGAGTACCCGAGCCTAATTGTTACGGGGCGACAGGATCATGTAGTAGGGTATCAGGATGCTTGGCAATTGATCGAACAATATCCCAGAGCAACTTTCGCCGTACTTGATATGGCGGGTCATAACCTTCAAATCGAGCAGGCAAGTGTGTTTAACGTACTGGTTAATGATTGGCTAGACCGGCTTGAATCAGAGGTGTTCTAAATATAGCTAGCCTTAGTGCCTATAAGCAGCATATGCATAAAGATTCGCTATTGGCACCGGTTTCAGCTCTCGGGCAGCCCTAAAGTGAAGATCATTTCGGAGAGGGGGTGTAGCCCGTGTTCAAGTCTCAAATTACCCGAGTAACGATGCCAATTGTCTCAATAATTTTACTTTTTATGGTTACTGCTTGTGGAAACAGAGACCCATACGGAACAGGATTAAGTTCGTTTACTGACGAGGTCACTTCATATACTGGAGACCATCCCATTTCATCCGAATGGACGGTGTTCGTTGCCCATGGATTAGTTACGACGGGGTGGCTTTGGTTGTGCAAGCAACATGACGTTATTTATAGCGAACTTGAGCTTCAATCAAATGAGACCCTTCAAGACCTGACAATCCAATTTGGGGATAAAACAGTCCATGAACCAGCCGAGGGTGGCGGTGGTGGAATAAGCGGTACGGGGTTTTACATCACGTCATCTACTATCCCACCAGTGATGGACATTTCCTGGCGTGAGAATGGGACAATTTATCACACAAAAATTGATTCGAAATCCATGGTTGAACTCCCGTCGCTCGACGGTTCATCTTGAACGATCCCAGCTAATAGCTTGTCAAGATTGCCAGTGAAACTGGCTTGATAATTGTGTTAGAGTGAATTTGGACATAACAAATAAACCTTCCTCGAACACTGGAAGGTATTTCATTTGTCGGTCTTGACCTAGAAATTAAGGCATGTCTAGGAAAGCTTCTTTACGTTTTAACACGACATAAATCCAATGAAGCAGTTTGTTAGCACAGGCGATCACAGCGACTTTATGAGCCTTTCCTTCTTCTCGTTTTCGGTCGTAAAAGGCTTTTAGTCGCTTACTGCCGCTTTTACGCAAACTGCACAAAACAGCGACGAACAACGTGTGACGAAGTCGGCTGGAGCCCCGTTTACTGATGCGATTTATGGTTGCTGTGAACTTACCAGACTCGAACACACGGGGGTCAACGCCCGCAAAAGCCACGAGTTTCTTTGGGTGATTAAACCGGTCTATTTCTCCGATTTCGGAAAGAATCGTTGCAGCGATTTTTCCACCTATACCGGGAATGGATTGGATAATCTGATATTCTTCAATATCATGGCGAGGGCATCTATCTGGTTTTCAAGGGCGGATAGATGCTCTTGATATTGAAGGAGCATTTTAATGTACATATCCCCAGACTGAATAGGTGACTTTGCAGGTTCGCTTCCCGAAACGGATTCCTCATTGCAGCGGCTATAATTTTCTTTGCCTTCTCAGCCGCCCAACGGTCGGAACGACTGGGACAGAACTTTGCAACCTGTTCTGCCAGCTCAGCCTCTGAAACATCCAGAACGGTTTGGGCTGTCGAAAACCTCGACAACACATGCAATGAGACCTTTGAGTACAAGTCTCCGAACACACCCCTGAATTCAGGAAACACCTGGTCCAGAATCGCCTGAAACTGTAGCTTCGTTTGAATGCACAAACCGGTGATCGATTCATGTTGCCGTGTAAGGTTACGGAGGTCTAGTAGCTGTATGCCTCGCCTCTTATACGGCTCAAACTCTTCTTTGTAGTAGAGTTCGCAGAGACTGTAGGCATCTCGGGCATCTGTTTTTACCTTGCGGAGACTGGTCTTCTTCGCTTGGTAGGCAATCAAGGGATTGACCAGGATATATACATAGTTCTGTTCATCAAGAAAGTGGGTGATCGGTTTGTGATAGTGCCCGGTCGATTCAAGGATGATGGTAGGGGGCGCTCCGGTCAGTTCCTCCACGGAACGGAGTACATCGTGGAACTGATCGAGCCCTGCACTTGTATGAACGATGTTAAAGCTCTTTCCATGAGGCATACCCCTGTTCAGAAACACTTGTCCCTTGCTTTCTCCTTTCGCAATATCCAGACCAACGACTGGATTCACCTGAACAGCTCCTCTCACTGATTTTGTCGGCAGCCCCTATCCTTCTTGCAGTTCATAGCTTCGCTTGTTATACGAGGTCGTTGCCCCAACCAGCTTCAAACATGCTTCCACAAGTAGGGGGTGAACAGTTTAGTCCTCGGGTTCGCAGACCCACGGGTGCGGACGTTCGACCCGACTACCGAGTATAAAACCCTTATACTGAAAGAGCTCAACCAGTAAAAACTGGCTGAGCTCATAATACGAACGGGTGCGAATGTTCAACAAGGGATATAACTAACATGTATATATAAATACATAAAGGTATACATAAATGCACTGTGAGGAATTTTAAATGTGTAAAGGGATGGATAAAGTCCGGACTAAGTGCCCCGGTTACTCAATGACAAAAATCTCATTAATTCTGCGAAAACACCACCCACGAACCACCGGTGAACCCATAGTGTCTCACTAATTATGAAAAATCACAATACTTAAATGAATATCCGAAATGTTCCGGTCGGTATACCATCGCTTGGTGATGTTTAAGGTAGAAGTCATATTGCTCACTTCTGCCGTTCTTCGGTCTTCCATGTGCATAAGCACATTTTATGGGTTGTGAGACGAGATCGCTCATTGGCTGGTGCCTCACGTACTTCACCAACTTCACCGGTCATCCATCGGCCTCGATCCCGGCCGGAATGGTGGATGGCTTGCCAGTGGGCATGCAGATCATCGGCCAGCGTTACGCTGACTGCGATGTCCTTGCCGCAAGTTCCACATTTGAACAACTGCGTCCCTGGCAACATATATATGAGACTTGTCGCAACCGGTCTCTTGATTATTCGACAAGTTTAAGTTTGTAATCTCGGCGCTAACCCACATGCGGTAAGAACTCTGGTTCCGTCATGTGGGTTTTGCTTTCGCATCGTTCAGCGGCGAATACGGTTAAACATAAGGATTGGTTGCACGTATCAATCGCGGTCCCCAGTAGTACGGATCATGCAGCTCTGTAATCCGAACACCGTGGGATGACGTCGCCGAGATGAATTTGCCGTTACCGACATAAATCCCAACATGCGAAATCCCCGATCCGGTCGTCTTAAAGAACACAAGGTCCCCCGTCTGGAGATTTGATGTCGAAACGACTTGTCCCACTTTCGCCTGCGTCGCTGCTTGCCTCGGTAGTTTCATCTGAACCTTGTCAAAGGCCATCTGAACTAAACCAGAACAATCACATCCGTTCGCCGACTTTCCGCCCCACTGGTATTTCGTCCCAATTAACGTTTTTGCGTAGCGGACGACATCTTGTCGCTTTTGAACGTTATTCAAGTTAGACTGGAGGTTGAATACATTTCCATTCCAGCTCGAATTGACCGTTACTCTATCTAATATCCGCATCAGGTACCAGATAGGAACATACGTCGTATCCCCGCCCGAACTCGGGTCCACAGCCACAATATCATCAACGCGCTGAACCAAAGTACCGTTTACCAACATGCTCATTGAGCCTGTACCCGGGTTCACGTTGTCTGTGTTCACATTGACCCCAGAAGGAGTCGATATATTCAGACTGTGTCCATCCCATTTTGTACTGATGCCCAGTTCATTCAATGCCTGCATTAGGTACCAGATCGGCATGTACGTTGTTCCTGTACTCACTATCGCTTGAGGTTTAGAAAATGGTTGACTATTGAGGGCAATCGTCTTGGAACTCGTTGGCTTTGCTGACTGTGTGCCGGCCAAAGCCGTGGTTGGAATCGTGGCCAACATGGACATGCCTGCAAGGATACCTAAAAAACGCTTCATCTTTCGTACCTTAACTCCTTCTAGTCCTACGAGGTTAGTTGTCGGGTTTGGGAGAAGGATTCCCTACACAGCTATGACTGTGATTCACCCCTAAAAAGATGTCCCCCGTTCTTGCGATTCGGACTCACATAGTTTGGCGCAATGTAAAATATTTCGATTTAAATCGCTCGGATATGTCGGTATACCAATTTACAATTTCGACCAGGTAGTGAATCGTGTGTTTCTACTCCATGCGACATAAATTCTCGATCACGTTCGAATGACTCTAAAAACACCTAGACGAAACTTCCATACGCCGAATCGCAAGAACGGGGGATTTATTCTCTGGGGTGAATGGGCAGCAGCCCTAGGCAACCTTTCAGCCGAATCCGTCAACTAACCCCGTAGGCGTGAGAAAGGATGAATCCCCGTGGATTTTTTCATTGACCTCGGAACCTCATATTTTCGTATTGGGGTGTCTGGTAGTGAAGAAATTATCAATGAACCATGTGTCGTTGCTTGGGATGAACTCGGACGTGTAATAGTCGGTACCGAAGCCGAACAAATCCTGGGTCGAAATCCGTATGGGGTTGAAGTTCTCCACCCCATTGAAGACGGCAGCATTAAACACTTCGATGCGGCGGTCAATGTAATCAAGTATGCGGTCACCAAATTCCTTCCTGGTAGATTTCCAAGACGGTTCAACCTAACTTTATCCGTTCCTTCGGGCTTAACAGACGTCGAAAGAAGAGTGTTTAAGGAGATTGGTGAACAAGCAGGGGCCCGTCAAGTAAAGTTGTTTGATTCAACTGTCGCTGCTGCAATTGGTGCCGACCTTCCTATCGGACAACCGATAGGTTGCCTTGTTGTGAATCTAGGAGCAGGAGTTACTCAAGCCGCTGTCATGTCTATGAATGGTGTCGTGGACAAACGCTTTTCAAAAACGGGTGGCCGTACCGTTGATACGTCGATTGTTGAGATGCTGCGAAAGAACTACGGCTTTTTAATCGGTTTACGATCCGCAGAAGACTTAAAGCTGCGTTACGCCGAACAACTCGATGTTGAATCATTTGAAGCACGCGGCAGAAATCTTCGAACCGGCCTTCCCGACAGCATCCTCGTACCTCGCACGCTCATCGAACAACAATTAAAAACATATTATGAAACGATTGTGAACTTGGTCGTTGAAACACTTGAGACATGCCCCCCAGAATTGGTCGGTGACATCATGGATAGAGGCATAGTTTTAGTAGGCGGAAACGCGAAAATGGCCGATATCCTACCCAGTTTGACCCGGCGTACGGAGGTGCCCATTGTTATCGCCCAGTCGCCTGAAACATGCGTCGTTCGAGGGTTAATGCAGACAAATAACGGAACTGCCAAAAGTGCTACTTGGAAATCACTGTTTAAGACTGGAGACCCCTCGAACACGAATTCCAAGGGAATCACACAGAAAGGTTAACCAATTTGGTCGCGAACTGGGGTTATAGGATAGATGTTATGTAAGAGTTAGGTAAATATCCAGAAATGAACAGTTTAAGAACCTCGAGGCAATGATGGAGCAATATGAGTCATGAACCTACCATCATAAACAGAGTGTAGCTATTCGTATACTGTACACAGGGAAGACAAACCTGTACCCGATGCCTGTAAGCGTAGGTAGGCAGGTTTGCTTCTCCTCCCAAAAAGAGTTTACTACTCCGTGGTCGAATAGCAAGCGGGTTTTTGACTGGATGCTCACCCCACTGTCCGACATACATACCTACCTATTTATGCACATCAACACTCTCCAAATGTATCTGATTCCCCTCAACCGCAGCATTCACCTCAACATGGTATGTGGCATTAGCCTTAATCATGGTCGTCGCCGTAAGATGTACAAGAGCCGTGCCATCCACATCCAGCGTTACGTTAAATCCGTTTTGATATGAGAGTCTGTTGATTGGATAGCCATACAATGGATTGTTTTGTACACCCTTTTTCAGAAGCGAAGCCAAAGCGGCCGAATCCTTTGACGACGAGGCATGCAGCCAAGCGAGGTACAGTTGAACAAATTCGGACGCAGCATTCAGCGGACTGTTGCTCTGTACGAAATCGTTTGAGGGACTGCCTTCGTAGTGTAACGATCCCATCGGCAACGAGTTTGTCTGAAGCGTCACGCCCTGCTTGCGGATTTCATCGGGAATCTCTGCGGTGTACGTGATGGACGGGATCGCATCTGAAACAACCGATGCTCTCGGGTTTGATGAGCCGACCTGCTGAATCATGTTCGCGTAGACCAAATACCGATACGGTGTGAGGTACAAGGCATCCAACGGGTAGCAACTTTCCAGCACGATGCTCGGGTTCGACGTGTTATAAATCGGATCGCCGGTGTGCATAATCTTCGCTTGACTCACCTTGAACAAAAACGTCCCCGACTTTGTCTCCATGGTGATAACGTCGCCCTTCGACAATTGATTGATATGCCGAAACCACGTCGCATTGTGCGCCGCCAAAACAGACGTCCCTTTCTCACCCGGCATAACACTTGTGGCCAAATGACCCACGGCGACGTTGATCTCTTTGTCATCCGTCCCCTCTACCACCGGTGCATCCAAAGCGAGCGCCGGAATATGAAGCTTCCCCACCAATCCGTCCAATTTCGGCGTTGGAATATTTTCCACGGGGCCCGTGGTGTTCTCTGTTGAGACAGTTCCGGTCACATTGGTCAGCAACTGCTTCCCCACAGTGTAGCTATTTAAGTAGAACCACCCTAAATTCGCGATCACGCCCGCACCAACCAACAAACATCCAAGACCGAGAAATAGGACTATCTTTGATGACTTCATTCCACACTCCTCGCCTAGCTTTAGCCGTCGCGAAATTGTTTTGGTTTACGACGGAAAAAGATGAGCCCAGTTCCAATTGCCATGAGCGACACACCTGTCACTAAAATCACGCCAGCTTGTATCCCTGTGACTGGAGCCGTGCCCCCAGGCACCACTGAGGGAATGGTTGACTTGGACGGCGGTGTGGTGTGTCCTCCAGGTGGTGTGACGGGTGGCCCCGGCGGCGGTCCAGGCGGTGGAGTTGGCGGCCCTGGAGGTGGTGTCGGTGGCACGGGTGGAGTAACGGGCGGTGTATTTGGTGGCGACCCCGGCGGCCCAGAAGGTGGTCCTGGAGGTGTCTCGTCCGCCATCGCATTCACAAGAATATCCATTTTACCACAGGTACCTTGGTAATCATTGTGCGCTTCGATGGGCATTTTGTACGTGTATGTCACATAAGCACTTTGTCCGGAAGCCAATTCGAATGCCGGCGAAGTGTTGTCGGTTGAAAAAGGTCCTTCTGCCACTATCTGCTCCCCTACTAAGCGAGTTAGGTGGATATCATAGGTAATTTGAAGTGGATGATCGTCGAACTCGAAGTTTGGATTCTTATTTGTCGCTTCGTAGTCTATGGAAATCCCATGCTGCACACCGTCGTTATCCGTATCAGTTCCTAACAAAGTTCCATACTTCCCGTTATCCTTAAAGATGTTTCCGATCAGGGTGTGTTGAATGGTGATATATTCACTTCGTGACCCTGTATTCGTAATTTCCAATGTATCTGATTCCGTATTCCCTGGAATGATGTTCGAAATATACGTTGCATTCGCGACCACTTTACCCTGGGATAGGGATATGCCAACGACTTGATCCGGGCTAAATTTTGTTGCTTCAGCGTGTGCCGTGATGCAAAACAATGATTCAGTGGTCGTGATAAGAAATCCAGCAATAATTGCAGCGGAGGCTAATAACACTCTTTGTTTGTTCATCATGCTTTATCCCCCCACTAAAACGTTCCTGCCACTTTGTTACCACATTCCGTTCTTGATAACTAATGATTTTGTTCTTTATTAAGAACATCATATCAAAACAAGATGCTGTGTCAATAACGATTCTCAGAATTCAATCTAGATGAATACTGACGAATCCAATACAGGCACAGTTCGCTCAATAATCTCAAGATACGAAGAGCGAAAAAGCAAAATGACCAATCCTGCCGGATTGGTCATTTTGCTGATGAGTAACGTCAGTTAACGGAGTTGTTCACAGCATTGTTGTTGAGCATTTTGTTTAGGTAATTATTCGTATCAAACTCGAACATCTGATTTGATCCAACGTTGAGGGTGAAATCATCATTCGTCTTTGAGTTGATGAACCCTACTCCGTCACTCCGATACGTAAATGTGAACGTCCCGTCAGAGTTTACCTGGATGTTAGTGATATGGCCGTTAGCCGTCCCGATTTCGGTCGCAGTCATCGTTACGCCTGAACCTGATACCGGGTTACCACTGGAATCCTCTAGCTTGCCCGTAAATGTATAGGACTGGTTAGCCTGAACACCGCTCAAATGGTAGTGGCCGTTTTCACTGGTAAGTTCAGGATTCGCACACTGTTGCCCCGTAACGGCAGTTAGTTCTCCCTTGGCTGGCGTCCCTTCAGTTTGCCCTGGACCGCCAGGGTTGCTCGATGGGTTTAACGGATCGGATGAAACATCATTGATATCCGGTTGACCAACCGGGCTTGCCGAACTATTCTCCCATTGCCATGCGTCAAACTCGGATTGCATACCACCGACCGTTTGCTGGTAGTCGTTGTGAGCGTCTGTCGGTAATGTACCATTGTAGGTGACAGCCAAGCGATACTCTAAAGTGTTCGTGTGCGTGCTGTCACTTTCTTTAATCTGCTGGGGGGGTAATACAATTCCAAATACTTTTGTCGATCCGCTATACTGAGTCGTAGGACTGTACGAAGCAGTTGATGCAGAATACGGTGAGCCTGACGGACTAGTTCCAGCCTGTTGGTACCAAACATTCCAACTCGATGTATCGTTTAAGTTTGGAATAACTGTTCCATCCTCAGTTGTAAACTGCCCAGCAGCGCTCCATGTTTTTCCACCATCAGAAGAGGACTGAACTTGCACATTAACTGTGTACTGGAATGGGTTGTTGTCATGTTGGAAAGCAGAGTTGTTGTTCGTTTTCGAGTAGTCAACAGACAGGTAATCGTCGCCAGATATACTTGGACTCGACAATACAGGATTGTTGTTCGAAATCCCGTTCGCTGTACCGTCCACGGTACTGTTGCTGTCATACGTGTGCAGTCCACGCGCTGGTGTGAATTCTGGTAAGATTGCATCACTCGCATCACGTGCAGAAGGGTTGTTGAGCCCGTCGTCAAAGAAGATGTCACCGTTCGCGTTCGTCGCAACAGACACAAATTCCGTAACGGTTCCCTTGTTGTACACGTACTGCGTATCCGCCGTCGTGTCACCAGGTACTAGGTTTTGCAACAAAATATCCTGGCCGTTTGACTTCGCTGCGGCACCTGAATCATTTGCTGTGAGGTCGACTACGCCAGCTGCGAATGTGTTGGTTGAAGTTGCTGCGTTGGCGGTAAAAATAGCGAATGATCCTGTGCTCATAAGAGCGATGCCAGCCAACGCTGTGGCTGCTGTAAGACTGAGTTTGCCCTTGTGCTTCATTCGAGAAATTCCCTCCAAAGGAAAGTTTTATATATTGAAGTTCTGATCGGATAGGTATGTACACCCTTGCCCCACCATCCGAAGAACGTTCAACCAATGTAGGTGAAAGTTACGAACTGATACCGCTGGGATTTGCTTCTACAGTCACTTCGGGCTTCGCCTCGGGTGATTTCTGCAACTGTCTCACTTGGCGAATCAGCCCCCATACACTGCTGAACAACAGAATTGCTCCAGGAAGTATCGTGAAAGCCGCGATACCCCATTTTGTTTTCAGATAGGTAATGTAGTATCCAACATAAGGGATGGTAAAATTGTCGTATGTAGCAATGACATTTTGTTCCGGAATGGTCCAAGGGTCTGCGGATTTATTCGCATCACCCTTCGTCTTGATCCATTCCTGACCATTTGTTGTAGTGATACTTTTAATCCTGTGCGTAACGATGGTTCCCGCGATCGGTCCATATTCTGCCGAGATTGGAATCCTAAAGGTAATCACGTCCCCGACTTTCAAATTCTTGGTATTTACCTTTGGGTTTTCGAAAATAACTGATCCTGTATGAAATGTGGGGGTCATCGAGCCGGACAAAACCTCGTACATCCGTTGCCCAAATATCTGCGGTTGCCCGTGATTTAGCCGCGAGGAAATGGCCAGGAACATCGTACCTACCATCAATACACCTAGTAGTCCAGTTATCACGATGTTCAGAATACCCAGCACCTTTTTAATCATCGTTTCTCCACTCCCATGGCACTCGTGTCATTCGTTGTATTAGAGTCAACGGACATATGCCCGTCTGTCGTGTTTCCGCCTGTCGTGTTTCCGCCTGTCGTGTTTCCGCCTGTCGTGTTTCCGTCTGTCGTGTTTCCGTCTGTCGTGTTTCCGTCTGTCGTGTTTCCGTCTGTCGTGTTTCCGTCTGTCGTGTTTCCGTCTGTCGTGTTTCCGTCTGTCGTGTTTCCGCCTGTCGTGTTTCCGTCTGTCGTGTTTCCGTCCGTCGTGTTTCCGTCTGTCGTGTTTCCGTCTGTCGTGTTTCCGTCTGTCGTGTTTCCGCCTGTCGTATTTCCGCCTGTCGTATTGCTACCTGTTGTGTTGCTACCGCCTGTAGAGTTCACAGCACTTGCGGCTGCGGCGCTCTTGAGCTTCTCTTCTAGTGTTTTGACTTTCTTATCCTCAAATGGAGCTGTTTCAAACTTCACGACCCCCGTAGCTGTAGCGGATGTAGTTAGCGCCGTAGTGGTTGGGAAGGTGTTCGCTTTGACCATGGCCCCTAAAGATATAGCTCCAAGACACACCGCCGCTACAAATGACCGGACTACAATTTTTCTTCTCAGTTGCTGCTGCTTTTGTTTACGATTAATTCTCCGTGGTACATACCCCACATGCTGAGTTACACACAACTCCTCTACATTTTTCACGTGCTCACCCCTAATGTAAGGACTCGGAGATTATCGGTTTCATTACGAACCAGTTACTAGGTTCTGTACCCTATCACTGTCACACGGTTCGGTATGATACCGAATATGATGTCTGGGAACGATTTCCTTCGTGCAAGCATCATGCCCTAATTAAGAACATCATACATTTATTTTGTTCTTTATAAAGAACCCAGCGTTAGTATATTTTGCGATTGAGCAGAAGTCAATCACTTTTTTCTCAATCGAGAACATCATTTTTAAATTTTAGCCGTGTATTGTTCTTATTAAAGAACGAACGGTTTTTTGCCCAGGTCGCTGTAAACTCATGAATCTTAGCATCTATCCGGTCACATATAGAGGAAGGTGACATGCGACCACTGTTGTGATCGAGATGACATGAGATAGCTAAGAAGCACCCCAATGCTCTCTATGGGGATCGGTGAGCCCGAGCCACGAAGTCACGTGTCAAGTACTCAAGGTTTTCGAGTTCTATACCATCGCAATACTTCGGAAAGTGAGGACTATTGTCGATTGGTTGTGGTTCGTGCTGAATCATATACCAAAATGTAAAAAGTTATTTCTTGTTAACCGCAGTGATAAGAATCAAAATGAAAGCATAATATCTGGAAGCCTAAATGAACGGGCAAACCTGACTGAAAAGTAGGGGCGCAAAGTCACAGGTCTAACGTGTAAACTACGACGGCTGGACTGCCATTGGTCACGACTTCCATGCGGAGGGGTACGGGGTGCCACAGAAATCCGAGGAATATATACACTTAGATAAAGAGTGGGTTCATTTGATGTCGTTAGCGAAACAAATGGGTTTAACAGTCGCGGAAGTACGTCGCTACCTTCAGGAGTCTTTACACAACTCCGTTTCGACGACCTCCAATACAAATCTTTTACAAGCATAACTGGAGCGGAAAACGGGGCCGGAAACGCCCCCCTTTTTCATTGTTTTTGAGGTATTATTTACACAGGTGTATTCAGAACTTGATATTTAGATTCATTCTACTTCAAACGTAAGGAGAACCATGATGATTGGAGCACGTATACAAGCCTTGCGACAAAACAAAGGCCTCTCACTATCTGAGCTCGCGGATAAGGCCGATGTCGCAAAGTCCTACCTCAGCGCAATCGAACGTGGGATTCAAGGGAATCCATCTATTCAGGTGATCGAAAAGATTGCAAGTGTCCTGGATGTGCCTGTGCAGCAGTTGGTGTCGGGAGCAGACGCATCTGAAGAACTACCTTTGGATCGCGAGTGGATGGATCTCACCCGAGAAGTTGCAGAGTCCGGAATTACAAAAGAGCAGTTTCGAGAGTGGCTGGAATTCCAACGCTGGCGTTTGCAGCGTGACGATAAAAATGACCAAGGCGAGCAATCCTAAAGCGGTGGGACCACACTCTTTAGCATCTTGCTAAAAGTGTGTCCTACCGCCGAGCTTCATCCCCTTGTCCTCCACACCCATCCCTTCTCACAGACGAGTATGGAGGAACAAGGGACAATATCGAGAATTCCCCTCACATCTATTCAATGTTCATCACCCATTGATTGTCACCGGACAATATCCTGGTTAAACCCAGAAAACTAGCGTCAGTCCAACTCCACAGGAAAACGCACTGTAACGATGATACCTTAATGTGTTCTGGAGCTACCGATTCGGCAAAATGTATGACAAACAGATAAAAGTTATTGACACGGAGTCTTACTTTGATAAACTTGGTTACAGTTGTTCTTTATAAAGAACACAATGTTCTTTATAACAAAAGATGTGGTGTGTTCATTGTTGGGGCACATATCACCGCTGAGATTCATTTATATAGAAACCATAACTAAAGTTAGGTTCCTGTTCGGACATTTTATGTTTGAATGGAATATGACCGGATGACCAATGGACTAAGACATACAGATTAACTAGAAGCATCAACGTACCAACTCCTAGATGGTCGGTTGCCATTTACCCACATCTCGTTCGGCAATCTTAGACATACCCACACTTCAGGGGGCAATAGCACCCTTGTAGGTTAGTTACTGCTATGAAGGAGAATGGGTCATGAAGGATTGGAATACAATGGATTCAGCGTCATATGTAGAATGGGCGGAATTGTTGCAACTTGCTCGGGAAGTGGGCATCAGTCCAGAGGAAATCCGGAAGTTTCTCGCTCAAAGTGCAACCTCTCAACCTGTAGAGAAATTGGGGAGTAAGGTGAATGGACATGGATCGTTGTTCCATGTGTGACAGCGCATACCCACAAGAACATGGAAATCACTGCATTAAATTCCTGTCTGAACCTTCGATCGACTATCCGACTTACCACTCGATTTATTGCACGAAATGCAATTGTTTACGCGAGAGAGGAACCTCCAAGTGGGTCTTTAAGACAGGTTATAAATACATAGATCACGTTAGATACAGCTTGGGAATTTGTGGGGACCATAACATCAGAGGCTGGAAACACTAGTGAAATGTTGACGAAGTTGGTTTAAGTAGGTTCATTGACTTCGCCTTAGCCACCGCTTCTGTGCGATTCCGTACCCCCAGTTTTCCGAAAATGTGGTGGGTATATCCCTTTACTGTACCGACGGAGATACCTAGTATGGCGGCAATTTCAGCATTGGTGTGTCCTTTACTCAACATCTGTAGAGTTGTGTTCTCGCGTTTCGTTAGAGGCTCAATTAACGCTCCACTTTGATGAGTGGGTGAAGTGGGTAAGGATGATGAACTGGGTTCCATGTTCACCACCGATAGGAGCATTTGTACATAAGTCAATAACTCTGTAGTCGATTGAGAATCGCGTTCTTGTTCCAGTAGACTGTGAAGCAGCTCTACAACAGGGGCCCCTTCATCTAAAAACGTTCTCTGATATTTATGGGGTAGGGCGATAGACACCGCTCGCTCCATGATGGCCAATGCTTCGGTTAGATCGCCTCTTTGTCTGTACAAGATAGATTGAAGTATTAAAATTTCGATTAAACTGCCAAGTCGATCCTCTGTTTCCGCCCATCGTTCTAATCGTACTAACAACGTCACCGCGTCGATGAGGCGGCCTTGATACAACAACGCTCTCGCGAGGGTGATCAGCTCAAACTCCTTAATGGCGTAACACTCGTCCTCCATTGTGACAGGGCTGGAGGCGACCCATTCGTCAACTTTCTCTCGATTTTGTTCGTCTATCCAAAGCCGTGTTTTGAACGCACCAACCACATTTATCCAATGTGAAGAAGCATTCATATCATGAAGAATTTTTTTTAGGTCTGCCAAGACAAGCCACATATCCGATTGCTTATTCGTGGCCCGAAGGTGTCTCGCATAAACAAAGTACATGGGCACGAGAATGCCTACAATGTTAAACATTTTGCCAAGTTCAATGCCGCGCGGGATGAAATAAGCTAATTGATCAAATTCGTTCCACTCGTAGTGCAGTTCCGCTAGTGCTACAGAACCGTATCCTAGGATACCCAATCCGCTGTTTTTCCAAATCCCACGTAATGTCGGGTACAACTCTGCCACGCCTGTCAAATATCCACGAAGACCCAGTCGACTTCGAAGGACATATGGCTCGCCCGCATTCAGCTCTGCGCCGTACCGAAAAAAGCGGCTATATTTCGGTGAGCGCTCGGTAGACCGTGCAAAACAGTCGATTGCACGCTTGACGTCGTTGCGGAGACAGGCGATGTATCCACGTAGTACCTGAGATTCAACCCATAATTTATCCCACTCGCCTTGGGGAATGGCATTTTGTAAGACATATTCGTCCACCAGTCCAACAAATTGCTCGGCTGGCTCAAGATGTCCAGACAAGGCGAGTACCCAGCCATACGTGATACAGGTCTGTGGATCCTGTTTCAGATATCCCTCAGGAAATTCTTTCAACCACCCTCGTAAAGTTGAGATCTCCCGGGCTTTGATCATTTTGGGAGCGTGGTCATTCATGAGCGTAGCCGCTTTTTTAAAATCCCTACCGCGAAAAGCGTGGTCGACAGCTTCCGGAATGAGATTCATCGACTCAAACCATGAACAAGCCATTTTGTGTAGGCCCACCACTTCATTCGGGAAGCGACGCAACAACTGTTCCTGTAATGCACCGGCAAACAAGTGATGGTAGCGAAACCACTGCCCATTATCATCGAGAGGAATGAGAAATGAACTCGATTGTTGAAGCTCGCGAAGAATCTGTCCGGCATTTGGGTCACCCGTGACGGCTTCACACAGTGGGCCACAAAGTCGCGACAAGACCGAAGTTCTCAACCAAAAGCTCTGAATGTTATGTGGCTGGAAGTGAATGACCTCCTCGGCCAGGTAGTCCGCGATAAACCGGTGGTCTCCAGTCAAGCTGCGGAGAAATGCAGTTGAGTTGGAAGTGCCCTGCAGTGCTAGGGCGACAAGGTTCATTCCTGCGGCCCAACCCTCCGTGTGATATTCGACGAGATCTAATTCCTCTCTTGAAAGTTCTATCCCCATTACCTTTCGATAGAATTCTAAAATGGCTTGCTTGTCGAAACGGAGGTCACGTGCTGTGAGTTCAAGTATTTGTCCTTGAGATCGAAGTTTGCCTAGTGAGAATGGCACCATACTTCTGGAAGTGATAATGAAATGTAACGTTGATGGACCCCTTCGAATCAGGTTCTCGATTGTCGCATGAATTACAGGTTCGTGAATGAGGTGATAGTCATCAAGCACAATAAAAACCCGACCCTGCACCTGATAAGCATCATGTATAAGAACGGAAGTCAATGTGTCTGAAGACGCTGGGAGACCAAGCTGTAAATAGTCCCAAGCGTTCCGCGGTAGGTTAGGATGTACGGACTCCAGTGCAATTAGGATCGTGCTCCACAACGTCATGGGATCGTTATCACGACTATCAAGAGAAACCCACGCAGGCGTGAGTCCCGTTTGCTGAAGCCATGACGCAACTGCCGTTGTCTTGCCATAACCAGCGGGAGCACAGACTACCGTCAGCTTCCTGTGTACTGAAGAAGATAATTTGTCCACTAAATCGTACCTGGGTAAGGTGTCCGGTCTAACCTGTGGCTGGTATGTTTTCGTGGTTAGAATCGATAACGCCGATTCATTTTGCGGTGAATCAACCTGTCTCATCATCCACTGCTCTTCCTTTGTAAAGCACACTGTTCAGTCATGTTATCACAAAATACTATTTTTTGTATAATCATAAAAATGTACACATATCAACAAGGATCGTGCTGGTTTGACAACAAATGTGACCCTACTATGTTTTATGTTAAGAATAGACCCGATGAATTTAAAACAGCCCAAAAAACCGCCTCTTGCTTTTTGATTCTTGTTCACGTTCACGAACAATGGTCACTGCAATCTCTTTCGCGGCATCAAGGACTTGATGTTCGTACTGTTTTTCAAGCCGCTCCTCAAACTCAGCGAGTTGTTCTTGCATTTCTTGTCGAACCTGTGATCGAATGTGCTGCTCCATTTCCCCATGTATGTGAGACCAAAATTTGTCGGCAGCCTCCGCAACAATTTCATCTAGCGAGCGTTCGACAGAGGATTGTTCCCGTTCTATTAGGGTTAATGTCCTTGGACGGACTTCCCCTTCCCTTCGACACTTCAGGAGTGACGCTTGCGCAGCGTCCTCCATATTCATCTGATGGTTCAAAAAGCCTTTCATATCTTGGAAAAGCGTGACATCAGATGGAGCAAACACGCGCCGTCCCCGATCATCCTTGAGAAACGAGTAGCCGGAATCCTCTAGTTTCACACACCATTTCCGCAACGTAGAGTGTCCGATACTTAGCATCGCACTAATTTCGGCTGGTCTATAGTAGCGTTCTTCCAAACCGTAACCCCCGTTCTGGTGCTGTCCTTCCTGTTTGCATCGAGTATATGACGTGATGAATGCGAAGTCAGTCGAAGCGTGACGGTTGCTAGAATGAATGCTAGAGAATTCACCGCAACGACTCTACCACCAGACTCCGACAGCCCATGGAAAGCGCACAAAAGAACGTTCGACCATCGAAAACCCCAATTTCCAATCGAATGAATGTGAGAGGATATTTAAGAGGTGATGATTTGAGGTATGTAACACAGGCTGTGCTGTCCGTCGGTACGCTCTGTGCAAGTCTGGGGCTACTCGCTCCAACTGTTCAAGCAGATAACTTGTCAAACGCAAAAGACCGAATGCAGCAACTGAATGCGGCATCGGCTGAAAACGCCCAGTCCCTCACACAGGAGAAACAGGCGGCGCAGAATTTACAGGATAGTATCCAAAGCTATCAAAAGCTGATCGATTCATTGAGTCAAAGTATGGCGCAAACTAGACAAGAACTAGATACCACTCAAGCTAAACTGGACGACATCCAATCGACGCTCAATCGGTTGAAAAAGCAACTGAACATCACCAATAACGATTTTCAAGCGTTAACCGTAGCACTGTACGAACAGGGAAACGTACCTTACTTGGAGGTGCTGTTCAAGGCGACGAGTTTTAGTGATCTATTAAGTCGTTTCCAAGATATCGTTTTCCTCACAAAAGCCGAGCAAGGATTGGCCAAGAAGATTCTCGCTCTACACAATAAAGTCAGTGCGGAAGAGAAACAACAAGCGGCGAATTTGCAGTCGCTCAACAAGAAAAAGGCAAAGCTGGCGGCCTTGCAGCGGATCGATGCGAGCTTAAAGCAACAGAAACAAGTCGCTCTTGCAAGAACAAAACAGCAAATACAATCGGATGTGAACAAGCAGCAACGGTTACGTTCCCAGAAACAGTGGACACAGGCGCAGATTAATCAAATGGAAGCGCAAATTCAAAATGCGGGAAATGTGCTTTCTACCACTGTGGGTCTAGTTGTTGAGCAAGATTTGCGATATAGGAGTATCTCGCCAATGTCGCTGTACAACTACGTCCAGGCGCATGATTCAACTTTTTCACTCGGGGACATTGAGACCATTTGTAATGCGGCGAGATCGTACGACGTCAATCCTGCCCTGCTCATCGCCATCACCGGGCAAGAGCAAGCGTTTGTCCCGCCAAGTGCGGATGCGGGAGAGATTCGCAACAATCCGTTTAACGTGTTCTACAGTTGGCAGGTCTACAACACGAATTTGGCCGACGCAGCGAACATTGCAGCCAATACATTGCGGCATAAACTCTCAGTCTCGCCGCCGTCTGGGGAGGATCCGATCCATTGGATCAACGATCCCGCGAACCCATGGGGAATCTATGCAACGGACCCAAACTGGGCGAACGGGGTAGAAACGTACTTTAACAGCATTATGCAGCAGTGCGGGTGATATGGTTCAGGTTGGATGGTTCATACTGTGGCTATCGCCTAGTACGGCGGTTCTCTAGGAGCTTAAAGGAGATATTTTTTGTGGTAGGACGATTGCATCAGCTACACCCATGGCGGCGGATTATGGTCGTCGCCATCGTCTTGATTTTACTGTCGGTCATTTTTAACTTGGCTCATTCCATGGCGCTCATGAATTTCGTACCTGTTCATTATCACCGGGCTGTGGAGTGGGGCATTGTCATTCTGTGGTGCGTCATTGGCATCTGGTTGGTTCGGTACTTGAATCGCTTCCTCATGAGTAAAACATTGGGGAAGCACATCGACAGGCGGACTTCCAGGTTGCTCAGCCGTCTTCTCACGGTCATTGGCTTTCTGTTCATCGTCCTTGTGGCGCTTAACCTGCTGCAAATTCGCATCAGCAGTCTGCTGGTTGGCGGGGCGGTGACGGGCGTGATCGTCGGTATCGGTGCACAGTCCACCCTATCCAATTTGTTTGCAGGGGTGATCCTGTTGACTCTACGACCGTTTTCGGTGGGTCAATATATCACCTTGAGGACATCATTGTTCAGCGGGATCGAATACGGAGGCACAGTTTTCGACGTGAATTGGTATTACACGATACTGCTTGATGGGGACCAGAAGAGAGTTCTCCCGAATTCATCTGTGATCGTCTCAGCTGTGACGATTAACGCTAAAGAAGAATCCGCAAGTCAAGTGTTCACGGTACCCATCCCTTATTCTGTTTCAGAAAAAGAGATCAGCAATGACCTTCGTGAACTTACCAGCGGACGAGCAAGCATGAAAATTCGCGAGTTTACAAAGGACGCGTACAACGTCGAGATTCACCTGCCAGCGTCTGAGGACCCAGGTGTCATCCGTGAAATTTTATCTCGACATCAGATTTAGGGCCCGAGGGTCGAGAATGGGAGGTGATTTTAAGGAACCTGGCATATTTCATGAGATGTACTGGTTTTGCACCTCAAGTGATCTGTCCGTCCTGACTTTGTCGCGAATGTTGGCATGCTTGACGATATGAGAGAGAATGCTGCGACTGCGTTCGAGATACTGAATTCGCATTTCAAGCGCATAACAATATTGCTGGAGTTCCATATGTTGCAAGTGCAGTCTCATATTTTCTCCGCGCAGCGCGTTGTGTTGTTGACCTAAACGTTTCATAGATTGACGAAGATTCGCAAACACGAGCCCTATCCCCAGTGCCAGTAGGCCAATGGATACGTAAACGATCACCACCGTGAACCATCCCCATTCGCTATTCTTCTATTCTGCTAGCTTGATAGACTACCGCCCCATTTCCCTTGAAATAATTTTTATATATTAATCAGGCTATTTCAACGGGTGTAATTTAGGAACCTTTGACGAATCAGGGCGAACCATGGCCAACATTGTCTCTGTCTAGTTATCCAAAAATTATTTATGTTATGATGATTCCCGATCCCGTCGTCACTTCTCTTTACCTGATAAGCAAAGGAGAATGATGTGTATGGACGAGAGTACCCCAGTGCAAGTTGGTATAGAAGCGAACCACAGACCCATCCCTGGCAGCGAGCGCCGCGTCGTTGCCGGTGCAAAAAGAATTGCCCCGGTCGATCCCAACGAACGGATCACGGCGACGGTATTATTACGGCACCGCGCATCGACGGAACTGGTTCACCGGATTGAAGAATTGAGCACCCTCCCCTTTGCGACGCGAACCCACATGACCCATGAAGAGTTTTCAACAAACCACGGAGCCGACCCAAGTGACATACAAAAAATCAGGGAGTTCGCGAACCAACATGACCTCACCGTTGAACAAGTGAACCTCGCCGCGAGAACTGTCATCCTGTCCGGTACAACGTCATCATTCAACCAGGCCTTCGCGGTCGATCTCGCCCACTACGAGCACCCCGACTTTACGTACCGCGGACGCGAGGGTGCCATTCACGTCCCCGAGCACTTGACGGACGTCGTGGTGGCCGTTTTAGGCCTGGATAATCGGCCACAAGCCAGCCCACACTTTCGTATCTACAACGAAGAGGCTGGTCAAACAAGAGCCCTAGCCTCACAAATATCGTATACCCCTCCACAGGTGGCGCAACTGTATAACTTTCCAACAAACGTAAACTGCAGTGACCAGTGTATCGGCATCATTGAACTTGGCGGCGGATACACGTCCAGCAACATCGACCAATACTTTACCAATCTCGGACTCCCGTCGCCAACCGTTGCGGCCGTGTCCGTCGACGGATCGACAAACCAACCCACTGGCAACGCAAACGGACCGGATGGCGAGGTCGATCTCGACATTGAAGTAGCCGCCGCCGTTGCGCCCGGTGCACGCATCGTCGTCTACTTTGCGCCCAACACCGATGCAGGTTTTCTGAACGCCATCACGACGGCCATCCATGATACGACCAACAAACCGTCCGTGATCTCCATCAGTTGGGGTGGTCCGGAGAGTTCCTGGACAACACAAGGCATGCAAGCAATGAACAGCGCATTCCAGGATGCAGCGGCCCTAGGTGTGACAGTATGTTGCGCCTCGGGAGATAACGGATCGACAGACGGGGTCAGTGACGGTAACGTCCACGTGGACTTTCCAGCGTCCTCCCCGTACGCTCTGGCCTGCGGCGGTACGCGACTGACAGAATCAGGCGGGACAATTGCGAGTGAGGTTGTGTGGAATGACGGATCGAACGGTGGAGCAACAGGTGGCGGGGTGAGTTCCGTGTTCGCTTTGCCAAGTTGGCAATCCAATGCGAACGTTCCCTCGTCTGCCAACTCGAGCGGACAGACAGGCCGAGGTGTCCCCGACGTAGCAGGAGATGCTGATCCCGCATCAGGCTATCAAGTGCTCGTCGACGGGCAACAGTTCGCCATTGGTGGAACCAGTGCGGTCGCGCCGCTGTGGGCAGGACTTCTGGCCATCGCGAATCATACGCTTGGCCATCCAGTCGGCTACGTCAATCCGCTCCTGTACAGCATTCCTAGCCAAGACGGCGCGTTTCGAGACATCACGAGTGGAAATAACGATATCAACGGTTCCAACCAACTCTATCAAGCTGGACCAGGATGGGATGCGTGCACAGGACTTGGCAGCCCGAATGGAAGCAAGCTGATAGATGCACTCAGTCAGGTTGGGAGTGCTAGCGAAATACACTAGTTCGAAAACGGGGACAAAGGGCATAGACCACTTGTCCCCGTTTCACCACGTGGTAACTACTCCGCCGTGAACTGCAGTTGAGGCTCACCGTGCTTACGAACACACAGGATTTTATAACCCCTACTGGAGGCGATCATCGTGGATCAAGTCTTAGGTGCACTCGGTGTTATTAAAGGACACCCTGATCAAACTCGACTGATTACCCCGTATGCTGATGGAATGAAGGCAATTTCTGCGTTCCTGGGTTCCGCCACGAGCAAACTGCGGACAATCATCTACGCCGATACGCTATCCCTTTATTATGACGACGTGGCCTCGGCAAAACAGCGTGGTATTGACGTCAAGATCATTTTCGATCACAGTCAAGCCGCTGGCGCATATGAAAACCCTCATATCAAGCAGCTTTTAAGCGAAGGGTGGGTGGACGGCACCGATTTCGTCATTGGTACAAGTCCAGAGTCCGGACAAATTGTGCACCTAAAATCGACTTGGATTGACGACAGGTATGTGGAGGATGGAAGTCTCAATTACTCTCCGTCGGCGTTTAAGCAGATCAACAGTGTGTCGATTTCGGACTGGCCAGAGTACGCATCCTACTTGGACGGGATATTTGAGCAGTTGTGGCAGTGGATCTTGGAGAACGAGCCACAGTATCAAGTGAAAAAGTGAGATATTCCTAGTAGGCCGACGTAATACGCGAGTTGCCTATCAATGCTTATAGATATAGGAGAAGGGGGCGGCTACGCTCCGTCCCCTCACACTATGATGCATTCGGGTATGCATCGCTATGATCGTGCATCCAGTCCCTTTTATATGCCTGGGTTCGTAGCTTCTACAAAGCGGGGTCCCCAATAGTACGGATCACTTATGTCGTTCACTTGAACACCTTTCGACGATGTTGCCGAGATGAACTTGCCATCGCCGACATAAATCCCCACGTGTGAAATCCCCGTCCCGTCCGTATTGAAAAATACAAGATCGCCTGGTTGCAAATCGGATTTCGAGATGGTCTGTCCAACTTGGGCCTGCCCAGCGGCTGTCCGCGGAAGCGATATGTTGAAATGTGCGAAGACGGTTTGAGAAAATCCGGAACAATCAAAACCGCTCGCTGATTCTCCACCCATTCGATAAGGCGTTCCGATGAACTTTTCTGCATAGTCGACGATTTGTTGACCGGTGCTGGAGATGTCGGATGGTTTTGCGAGGGTCCTAGCGGTTACGGACGGTGACTGAGAAGCGGTATGAATCTCCCAAGTTTCCCCATTCCACGTGGAGTGGATGTTTAGTCGATTCATAATTTGCATAATGTACCAGGCGGGCATGTATGTAGTCTGTTTTCCGGAAGCGGGGTCTTCAGCTGCTACTTCGTTGACCTTCTGTACAAGGTGACCGTTTACGTAAATAGAACTCGATCCAGTGCCAACATGAACATGACTTAGATCCGGTCTGTCGGCTGCCGTGAGGGTCCAGGTGTGATTCGCCCAAACGCTGTGAATCTTCAGCTTGTCGAGTGCTTGCATGAGATACCATATCGGCATGTACGTGGTGTTGTCATAAACAAAACCGCTTGGCTTAGAGATGAGGTCTTGGTTTACGACGATAGCCTTTTGATTCATGGTGGGAGAATGAACACTCGCAAACGCGGTCAAGGGACTGGTTACGACGGCAACACTAGCACAAATGGTACTAGTGCACAGAGAAATAAACACTTTTTTGTTCAATCTAGCTGCTCCTTCATAGTCCTACGAGGTTAGTTGTCGGGTTTGGGAGAAGGATTCCCTACGCATGTTGCGATTCACCCCGGTAAAGCGTCCCCCGTTCTTTCGATTCGGACCACACATATCTTGTTGTTCTATATAACATTCGGTTGTAATCATGAATTTTGTGTCGGTTTTTCCAAGGTAATTTATTTCATGGATAGGACTAGTTCAACATGTTTTTTAGAAGTTTTAATGAATGTACACGAATGAAGGGCTTTTACGTCGTGTGAGCGAGGCAAACTTCTTTGAAATAGGTGCAATGGGCAGGCTCATTGCACCCGAACTGACAGACGGGGGACACCTACGTATAATCCTATTATTGTCCAGAAAAACACCAGTACTTGCTCCCAAAATAGTTCACAATCACTGTCAGCACGATGGATAATAGCTTACTATCGATGATGCGAATATCTAGTAGATGATTGAATCCGTAAATGAAGGCCAGTGATAATGAAAAGGAACACACATTCAAAACGATAAATCGATAGATTTCCCGGCCATGAAACTTGGACCTGCGCTCAAAGGTGAAGTACTTGTTCCAGACAAAGCTGTTAACAGTGCCACAGCTGTACGAAATGATGTGGGCTAGGACGTAGTTCAAGTGAAGCTCATTGTAAAACAGCACAAAGAGGAGCACATCGACCAGTGTATTCGATGCACCCACGGCGCCGAATTTTACCAATTGTAGAACTGCCAGGGGTGGGCGTGTGCCCTCTGCGTCCTCAGTCATGATTTACCTCCGTGGTGACAAATCCCTCGCGACTAGCGACCAGGTAGAGCGGTCTATCTTTGACTTCATCATAGATGCGGCCGACATATTCTCCGAGGACACCCATGCACGCGAGGATCCATCCACCTAAGATGAATGCTATAAATGTGAGGAAATCGACGCTGGATAAGGTGTGATCGAGAACGATCACCATCACCAAATACACCAACCCTGCGAAAAAGCTGACCACACCCAAGTATCCTGCCAACTTGATGGGCACGTGCGAGAATGACGTGATGGCATCCAGCGAGAGCGTCAACATTTTCTTCATCGAATACTTCGTCTCACCCGCTTGGCGACTGTCGCGAACGTATTCAACCGCTGTTTGTCGAAAACCAGACCAGCTCACCATGCCTCGGATGAACCGGTGCTTTTCCTCCATGATGGTGAGTGCGTCACAGACTTTTCTATCGATCAAACGAAAGTCGCCAGTGTCAACCGGGATTTCTACGTCGGTGAGTCGGCGGAGCACCCGGTAAAAGATCGCCGCGGTCCACTTCTTGAACAGTGTCTCTCCCTGTCGTTGCAACCGTTTGGCATAGACTACCTGGTAGCCTTGTTGCCACTTCTCCACCATGACCGGAATGAGCTCCGGAGGATCTTGTAGATCCCCGTCTATCACCACCACTGCATCCCCCACCGCGTGTTCCATGCCCGCTGTGATGGCTATCTGGTGCCCAAAGTTGCGCGAAAAGTTGATCACCTTGACATGCTGATCATTCACGCAGATTTCGTGGAGATGGCTGCCCGTTCTGTCTCGGCTGCCGTCGTTGACAAACAACAGCTCATACGTGTAATGAGCGGATTCCATCACGTTGCTAAGGCGCAGATACGTCTCTCCGATAATTTCTTGTTCGTTATAGACGGGTACAACGACTGAGATTTGCACGTGTTCATCGGCTGCACGGGAAGGCATCTTGTTCTCTGTTAACTCGGTCATTGGTGTCTGGATCACGTCATTCGACACAATCTTCCTAGCCATCAGCCATGCCTCCTATCTCATTTCGCAGTTGTCGTTCCCACATACTCATAAAGCTCTTGTGCACCGCCGCCAAACATACCAAAGCCACCTACACTGCTGCCTGATGCTGCTGTTGTCGTATTTCCCCACTCCGAATCCGGCACGAGCTTACAGTTCTTCTCGATCCAGCTGAGATTCTGTGACTGTACACTCGAACTTCCAAAGCCACCGAAACCGCCAAACCTGTTGCCACCCCCAACGCCGCCAGAATGGGAACCCGTCCTATTGCTGAAGTCGCTGAACGCGTTTCCCCTCTCGCTTCCATTGTCAGCGCCAAACACAGTTCGAGTTCGACCACCTTGATTCGCAGCTGACGATTGCGCTCTGCCTCCTGAGACGAGGAAATACTTCACCTTACCCTCTTGGGCGAGAGTTTGCAGTTGGGCTGACGTTATGGCTGGGTCAGTCCCCCGGAATCCCCCCATCGCCATGACAGGAAGTCCGGTACTGAGGATGTATGGAGCGGCTGTTGTGGCATTTTGAGTTGCAAGCAGATATCCACCCTGGTAGTGGCTTTTGAGAAAGGTGACCAGTTTCTCATTGACGTTGCCGCCATTCTGCCCAAAGCCAGCAAAGCCACCGGAATAATTGCGATTTCCATTGCTGTGAGGCAGATTCGGTCCGGCAGTCGGATTGGATCCGTTTCCCGCATATGTCAGTGTGCTATACGACCAATAGGCCGGAATCACTGCGATGCTGAAGAGAGACGCACCGAGCGCTATCCGCCGCACGAGACGTTTCCCATCCGTTACAAAAGTGAGGACCAGTGCAATCAAGGCGACGGCTGCGCCAATTCCAACGAAAACTGCGAGTGTCCCTCGCAGCGTGGAATATGACCACAGCAGATGGATTTGATATGCGGCCATACCAAGTACTACAATGACGCCACCCAGGATGACTCGCATTTTGTGATGCAAATAGTGACGTACTTCCCCAAAGCCAATGCCGACCATCGCTGCAATTGCAGGTGCCATGGTCACCATATAGTACGTATGGAGTGCCGAGACGAACGTGAAGTATAGCACCGTGGTAGCAAACCAGGCACTCCACATGGTCACAGACGGCCAGACCGTGCGGAATTCCTCCAACTTGCGGCGACGGTAGTTCAAAATCGCTAGGACAAACCCAGCAAGCCCAAGTGGCAACCACCAGCCAATCTGGGTAGCGTCACTGCCAGTAAACAATCGGAGTAGGATATTCGACTGGTTGTTCCTGCCGCCGTTGAACGAGCCATTCAGCGAGCCATGATTGAAATTCGGGAACGATCCCGATTGTCCGCCCTGACCCAATCCACCTTGACCGGTCTGGTGAATAGACTGTCCACGCGATTGGAATGCGTTTTGAGATGAACCCATACCGTTACCGTAGGTTCCCATGCCTAAGGAATTGCGGCCAAAATTATGCGTTCCACCGTTTCCGCCATGCATTCCGGACAGGTTACCGGTAACCCGTTGGATGCCATCGTACCCGAACGCCAAATTGACTTCGCTGTTAGTTTGCGTACTGCCTACCCATGGTCTGTCCTGTGCTGGTACGGCGTCCACAATGACAGACCAAGAGAAGGACACAACAGTGAGTACGCAGGCGGCAAAGAGCAGATGCAGCACTTTCGTTCGGACGTCCAGATCCCTGACAAACACGTAGCCTACAATCAGGGCTGGTAAAACCAAGAGCGCTTCAGCAAATTTAATGTTAAACCCGATGCCGAGGACCCCTGCCGCGGTGAGCAGCCAGGCAAGCCTGTATTTGCCTCCTTCCATTGCCTTCAACAGTGCCCATGCAGCGACCAACAACGCTGTAGTGAGAATGCTGTCAATGGTGTTGTTTCGGTTGGTGGCCACAGACAACGGCGTGATGGCTAACAAAAACGCGGCGATGAGGCCTGAGACATAACCGTGTTTTTTAGAAACGAGGTGGTATAGGATAACAACCGAGATCACCCCTGCTAATGCTTCAGGAGCTAAAATACTCCAGCCGTGAAATCCGAAAATCCAAGCACTGAGTGTTTGAATCCAGAAGCCAACCGGAGGTTTGTCGATTGTGATGAATCCACCGGGATCGAACGAAAGAAAGAAGAAGTTGTGGAAGCTTTGCAGCATGCTCTTCACCGCTGCGGCGTAATACGTGTTTGCGTAACCATTCTGGGACAAATTCCAGAAGTCCAGGAAGATGGATACGAGCCCAACGAGGACGAGCCATATATGTCTCGGGCGAAAACGAAGTCGATTCATCGATGTGTCACTCCAGCACCTTATAGTGGTCTTTGTGGCTTGCCTTACGAAAGCACACGTGATAACGGGGAAACGCACTTATATATCGCGTCTGGCACCTGACCAAGTGTCCAACATGACCAACACTGAAAGACGGATGTCTTTTACTTGATAAAGCGTACAGCCTGATTATTGATTTTTCATTGAATCAAAATAGATACCTACATAAACAATCACTGAAGACAAAAGGGATGCTTGTGAAAATTGGTCGAGACCCGATTCAACTGCAGGGAACGTCGTATTCAAGGCAATTTGGAAGTCTGTGGTCTATCATCGGATAGGTGAAACGGGGTGATTTCAATCAAGAAGTGGATTCGTAACGTTGCAATTGGTGGAAGCATTGCCACTGCAGCCGTCGCAGGTTTCCTCGCCGGAGAATATACCATAGGCGGAGGCTTCGTCTTACCTAGCCCAATTGCGACGGCACATGCGGCTACGTCGTTTCCGACGACGAAAACACAGGAAAAGGTCATGGTCGTAGGCGTATCAATCGCCCATGGGTGGAAGGATCCGAACGACGACAGTTATTTAAAACGTGCCTTTCAATTGCTATCAGACAGCACCAATATGACTTATCAATATGTGAATAAGACGATTGTCGGCGGATCGGCGATGAACGTGCCCAAATCTGAATATGAAAGTTGGCTGAGTACGGTCAAGCCGCAACTTGTTGTCCTATCTTGGGGATTTTTAAATGATGCCTCCAAGAATGTGTCTCCGATAGCCGTTCACCAGGCGATATTAAACGAAATTTCCGAAGCGCTGGCTGTTCACGCGGTCGTACTCGTCGTATCGCCCCCGGTGACAAAGGCATCAGAAACAGGCTACCAGACATTGACGAACAGGTATGTCTCTGAGGAATTTTCGGCAGCAAAGTCCTTGCATAATCCAAACGTCTACACCCTGGACGTATTAAACCAGATGCGCTCTTATTTGAAGGCTCACAACCAGACATGGCAACCATATTTCGGTGACTCGTGGCATCCAAACCAGGTAGGATACCAACTGGCGGGATCTCTGTTGTACAACGATCTCATTGAAACGTTTGACCAATCCCCTATTCAAGTGAAAACCACAGGAAGTTTACACAACCACATGTAGGTCATAAAGCTCAGTCAAATGAAGCGGTCGGAAGACAAATAAACGCGCCCCAACAATTGGTGGCGCTTCCCTGTATGATGGTTTCCGACCAGCATCATGCTATTATCATTTTTTCTCATGCACCGATCAAAAGTTGACACATAATGAGAGTGTTCTATAATTTGAAACCGACGATGACTTTGTATACTGAATCCACCCGTGAAAACGGTTCAGGAAAACGGTTAAGTGATGGATTCGGAAAGTCTGAGGCACAACATGATCGACGGAGGTGCACTCATTGCATGCCTTATTTCACGCAAACGGCGTTGACTACAGTATTATCGCTATCTATTTTGTGTTCGTAATTGGCGTAGGGTTCATTCTGAAGAACCGCGTCCGAACAGGGGAGGATTTCTTTCTATCCGGTCGTTCGATTCCCGGGTGGATTACCGGTTTAGCCTTCCTGTCCGCGAATCTGGGTGCCCTTGAAATCATGGGTATGACCGCGAGCGGTGCTGAGTACGGGTGGATGACCACGCACTTTTACTGGATTGGCGCAATTCCGGCTATGTTGTTTCTCGGCCTCTATATGATGCCTTTCTACTATGTTTCAAAAGTTCGATCCGTTCCGGAATACCTAAAACTTCGCTTTAATGAAGCAACTCGCGGTGTCAATGCCGTTTCGTTTGCCGTGATGACAGTTCTCACATCCGGTATCAGCCTGTATTCTATGGCGTTGATCTTTCAAGTCCTCATTGGTTGGTCACTCACCATAAGTATCCTGGTATCAGCGGTTGTCGTACTGGTGTACGTGACGCTGGGTGGGCTAACCTCTTCCATTTATAATGAGGTTGTGCAGTTCTTCTTAATTTGGGCTGGCCTGTTGCCGATTCCGCTCATCGGCATGCATCAACTCGGTGGGTGGAACGGAATGATGAATCGCCTCCCAGCAGGTTTTGGACATCTCTGGTCCAATCTGGGTAGCCCTTCGAACAACCCTATGGGCATTGGCTGGCTTGGTGTTGTTCTTGGGTTAGGATTCGTTTTGTCGTTTGGTTACTGGACGACTGACTTTCTTGTCGTTCAACGCACACTCGCTGCACGCAATCTTCGTGCGGCACAGAACACGCCGATTTACGCAGCGTTTTTCAAGATGATCGTGCCCATTCTCGTGATCATTCCGGGTCTTATCGCACTTGCTGTTTTCCCGAAAATCGGACATACATCTGGAATGAGCTATAACTTGGCGTTACCGCTTTTGATTTCGAAGTATTACCCACCCGGTATGATGGGACTCGGGCTCACCGCAATGCTTGCTAGTTTTATGAGTGGTATGGCCGGTAACATCACTGCCTTTACGACAGTTTGGACATACGACATCTACCAAGCGTATATGCATAAAGACGCAAGCGACAAGCATTATATCTCAATGGGTCGTTGGGCTGTTCTTGGTGGTGTGGTCATCAGTATCGGAACCGCGTACTTTGCTGCAGGGTTCCCGAGCGTCATGGACTACATGCAAACCCTCTTCTCCTTCTTTAACGCGCCGCTGTTCGGTACGTTCCTCTTGGGAATGTTCTGGAAGAGAACGACAGCTTGGGGCGGATTCTGGGGTCTTATCTCCGGTATTGTCGGTGCATTTCTCTTGTATTACCTCGTACCGGCGCATGTGTTCTCGAGCCCAGATGCGGGCAACTTCTGGCGAGCATGGTGGGCATGGGTTATCACCGTCGTCATTACGGTCCTCGTAAGTTTGATCACAAAACGCAAGTCAGAGGAAGAACTGAAAGGAATTGTGTTTGGTCTCAGCAACCGGCCAAACTATACAGGTTTTCCTTGGTATAAACGCCCTGGGTACCTGGCCGCTATCGCATTTATCATTCTCGTTGTTCTAAACATCATATTCTGGTAAGCATGGATGGGGGTACGATAAAATGAATCGACTGACTGATTTACGCTTTCTCATTGGAATCCTGTTTTCCGTATATGGAGTGATTCTCGCAATTTATGGGCTTGCGAGTCATCCAAGCACGCAGACAGTCCAGTGGAATATTGACCTATGGTGGGGGCTTCTCAGTCTCGTATTCGGACTTGCGTTCATCGTCTGGTCGAACGTACCTGAGAAGGATGAAGACTGAGCATTATATATTGAAGAAGGAAATGGGTGAAGGTATGTACCGTACCCTCACCCCTTTCCAATTAACGTTCCTTTTAGAGCTTAAAGTCGGACAAATTCTGACGTAGGCTGTTTGCAATTTCTGATAGCTGACTGGACTCGTCATGAAGAGATTTAAGTAGATCAGACAATGTGAGTGTCATATCCGTTGTAGCCTCAGTACGTTCCCTCACCAAGGTCCTGATTTGTTCCATATTCGCCAACAATGGACCATTTTTTTCTTTGAATTCCTCCGGCAGTGCTGATTCCATTTGATCTAGGAAATAAATAAACTCATCCGCCGCGGCTCGCCCATCCGTTGTCTCCTTCATAGACATTGTGTACACTTTCCCCATCGTTTTACTAGCGTCGGATTCCAGTAGAACAGACAATCGTTGCGTTTTTTTAGCTTGCTCCCCAGTATCCGTTAATACCGCCTGTAATGTTTCCACCATTCGGTTCGTGCTTTCTGAGAGCTCGCTTAGTTCCCCGCCATTTTTCACGTCGCTTCGTACTGTAAAATCCTTGGTTTCCAGGAGCTTAATTTGAGACTTGATCTTTTGGATGTTTTCATAGATTCGATTAAAAAACCGAGCTGTCGTCATAAAGAGGGCAATCAAACCAACAAGACCGAAGAGAATCAGTATGATCGATAGACGATAAATCGGTTGACTCAATTTGTCATAGTTCAATGCCACATACAAGACTTGTCCATTGTCGATCGGAATGAACATCTTGTACACTTTACGACCATCTTCCCGTTTGGCATACGTTACTTCGTGAGGATCCGTTACCATGGCCTTGAGGAGATTTACGTCCTGCGAATCCTTATATGCATAACTGCCATAAACAACTTGTTTTCGAGGAGGATAGATTTTCGTCTCCAGGCTAGGATCGGCAAAAACTTGTGGATCTAAGACCGCCATCTCTTCGATGTCTGGGTTTGACTGTTTCATCTTTGCGATCCATTCATCCGGACCCACGGATTTGGTGAATTGATATATCTCATTCGCTTGAATATATGGATCGATGATATAAGAGCTGCCCGGCACATGGTAATATGCATATTTAAAGAAAGAAGGCTTATCCTGGTGAGAAGCTGACTGCGCGATTGGAAGTACGACAAGATTGGGCTCCGAATAGGTCGCTCCGGGCATGGCCACTTTGTCGCCACGAAGCAACGCTTCGCCGAGTGGTAGAAAGCCCACTTTCTTAAAACTGAATCCAACCTCTGCGGGATCAGTCGACTGGACACCGATAATATCGTTACCTTGTTGTGCAAATATGGTGACGCCTGCTAGTCCCAAATCATCACTGATGTTTTGAAGTTCACCCTTGGATATTCCATTTACTTGTTGTCCTTTTAATAGCAAGGCGATTTGTTTCGCGTACAAAGCCATTCTAAGATCAAATTGATGTTCCAAACTATCGGATGCCAACTTTGATGACCCTATACTCATCCGAATTCCTTGAGATACCAAATTAGCCTGATCGTTTATTTGACCAGTAACGTGTTGGTTCATAGAGTATATTTGAATGGCCCCTGATAACACTCCGATGACCAGCAATACGGACAACATGGTACGTAAGAAGTATGTGCGTAACGAGACATTAGATTTGAACATCACTGTACACCCCCGGTTTGAAAATGCGGTCCTCGTTATACCACTCGATAGCCAACTCCCTGATCTCTCGGAGCTTGTAATTGCAACAGTGCATTTCCTCTTCATATTCAATTAGTCGACTACCCTCTGGGAGCATTTCGTATAGATGGTAGATATCAGAACGCTTCACCATACGATCTCGCCCCCCATGAAAGAGGAATACAGGATTCCGATAGTGTAATTTTTCAAAATCAGGAAATGGGTCCTTATCATCACCGTGTATACAGTTCATGCGTTCATTGAAATAGTCAGGCATGGACATACGTTGTCTATCAAAGGCGGGACTGACTGCAACAGCTTTGGAGATATTAGGGTGACAACTCCCATAAATCACCCAGGATGCACCAAAACTCGTTCCAAATATGAATGCTGGAATCGTTGGAAAATGTTCTACAGTGTACTCGATTAGTTTGTTTACAAATTCTGACCAGTTCTTGTATGTTGCCTTTAATCCGTTGGTTACATAAGTTTCACCTTGACCAGGTCCATCAAAACTAATTGTGACATAGTGGGCATCAAGAAAATCTTTTTCATACGTAAACAATTCTTCCTTCGAAGAATCAATCGGGTTGATGATAATGACGCATCCCCTAGGCTCTGATGGTATTCGGATACGCCCTATACATTGATTGTCGTCAATATCCAATTTTACGTAGCGTGTCTCAATGTCTGAGAGCATGTCTGCTCGTCGGAACGCGTCCCTGCTCAAATGAAAAAGGTGTTGCTTTTGACTACATCGTTCTGGAAATATCCATTGAGCAAGGTTGTAATAAAGTCCTGCAGTTCGCAAGGTCAATTCTGCATCGCCCACCAACCCTTTGCGTTGGTGCGTTTCGGCCACCTCTATCTTTGCCTGTGCTAATTCACTCCAGTTGTTAATCTTCGAGACGTGCCAAGCGAGGGCGCAATGCGGCAAGTTCATTTTCATCAACGCCATGCTCTAGCCATCGTTCCCAAAATCCATCTATTAATGATGCTGTTCGAATCGTCCTTGCTATTGTCGTTGCAATCCTGTCACCCATACCGCAACTCATTCCTTATCCTGTTTCTCGTTAAACACAAGGATGATAGTCGACCCCTGTGGACTTGTTGACAGCACAACTTGATCACTCATTTTCATCATCAAGTTGAAGCCTTGCCCCAGTGATTTCTTAGTAGAATATCCAGCGAGCAAAGTAGTATTTGGCAGGTCAGGAATAGAAAAGCCCGGTCCTGTATCCTGAATGACCGCCCTCACGCTCTGTCCATCCTCAACCAATATCATTTTTCCGTACTCAGCGTGCTTCAAGATATTCGTAACAGCTTCGCTGATCACAAGTAGACGCCCCATGATGTTGGTGGGTTCGTATCCTAAGTCGAGAAACACTTGGTTGGCTCTTTCCCGACATTTCGTGATGTCCGTCCGCTCTTTTACCTCCACCTCCAGACGTATATTCCCTTGCATGTACGAGTCCACTTCCTGCTCGGTAATCAGTAGGAATTTTCTTTGAGTCGCGGCATAAATGACATCACGATACACTTGCCAAATCCGTCGGTCCCAATCATCGTCTTTCGCTCTGGTATCTGAAGCGGAGTCTGTACTGAGGCTACTAATGTTGTCGTCCTGAAGGATATGTTGTTGTGCCTCGGTCGGGGGTAGATGCACAGCACGGTATTCCGCTGCTACCTCTTCTAAGCATTTCTGCAGCCTCGGTGTAACCGTGTTGTCTGAACCGTCTATGAAGCGCTATTATCCCTGACGTCCCATCGAACCAAGTGATCAGCAAAATATAGGATGTGATCAACGTCATTTTCACGGCTTTTATTAGGCTGATATGAAAATGCCGTGTAAAACAGTAAATCCGTTTCCTCTGCTTCTAAAGTGAGGAGTTGACCAACGCGCCTAGCAATCCAACCAATTAATGCTCTCTGCTGAGCATCGTTTTTTGTGAAATGATTAGGAAGTGGTGGGAACACAACCCGTCTTTGGTTGTCATTAACCGCAGGGCGAAACATTTTATCCAGAAAATGCTTCACAGGACTCATCCCCCTTCTACAAGATTCCCAAAGGAGGCATGATCGTAATTTCATCTATAAAAGTTCCGTCATGCGCTGACAGTAGATAGACGATGTGACGTGCCAAGGTGCTTGTGGGCATCATGGATGATACATCTGGTTTCGGATCGATTCCATCCCAGAATGAACTATTTACAGCGCCCGGCAGAACAGCTGTCACCTGAACACCCTCAGAGCGAAGTTCCTGCTGTAAGACTCGAGTAAGTCCCAAGACACCGAACTTCGAAGCCGAGTACCCGCCTCCGCCTGGTAACGCGACCGTCCCAGCAATTGAAACAATATTTAAGATCTGTCCATGCCCCTGTTGAACCATCTGGGGACCGAAATACTTACAAGCGAGAAACGTTCCCTTGAGATTAACGGAAATCATTTCATCGAAATCTGCGGTAGGTAAATCTAAGAGACTGGCGAATGTTCCAATTCCAGCACTATTGATGAGTACATCAACTGTACCAAATTCATTTATAGCTACATCAGCGAAATTGCGGACTGATCCTTCGTCCGTGACGTCCAAGTATACTGGCAAGGCGCGGCCGCCTACTGCTTCAACTCTTGTTGCCAGCTTGGCTAGGCCGATTTCATTGCGACTGCCAAGGATGAGGTTTGCTCCTAATGTCCCTAGTAAATCAGCCGTTTCTCTTCCAATGCCTCTGCTAGCACCCGTGATGGCGATGGTTTTCCCCTTCAATGAGCCAAATTGAATCATGAGGCTTTTACTCCTTTAGCTGGCCGTAGTACTCAAAGTAATTCTTCTCAGTTTCCCAAAGCCCGATTTTATATAGATTTGGAATGTGATCACGAAGCATGTTCCATATGACCATTGCAACCACCTCAGAAGTTGGATTTAGATCCGCAAACTCGTCAGTATCTAAGTTGAGGTGTTTATGATCGAACTTCTCCATGACGATTCATTCAACCACTTCATCCAAGTCTGCTAAGTTAACAACCATACCGGTAACTGGATCTAACTCGCCACTTACCGTTACCTCGAGACGGTAATTATGACCGTGACCGTGTGGATTGTTACACTTCCCGAAAATCTTTTGATTTTCCTCATCTGTCAAATGATCACTATGCAAACGGTGAGCCGCACTGAAGTGATACTTCTTCGTCAGTTGAATCATGGAGCCTCTCTCCTTTTCCGAGTATAGGAAGGAATTTTCGTGCAAGCGGATTTTATACAGTTCACAGTTTGGAAAAGCACCGTCTAATGCATCCCAAATGTAATTTAATAAACTCTCCGTCGTCGGAATTTTGTCACGAAAATACTGGTTTTCACGATTTAAAAATTTCCCGTCGAGTTCGCTGTGAACAAACTTTTTAGTGATTCTGTCAATGTCCACAATGTTCACCACGATTCCCGACGTCTCATCGAGCTCCCCGCCAACCATGACTTCTAACGTGTAATCGTGGCCATGTCCATTTGGGTTGCTGCACAGGCCGAATACTCGGCGATTTTCTTCCTCACTCCAAGTGGCAATTCTGTATACATGAGTAGCGGAAAAATCAACTCTCCGGGATATGTAGATCATTTCTGTCGCCACCTCACTTACTTCCTTAAAAGAGCTTGTTCGAACTCTTGGACCAACGAAATGTTTTCGGTAAAAACACCCTTCTTCACAGTGGTGACGGTAGCACTGCCCGGTTTTTTAACCCCGCGTGCACACATGCAAAGGTGGGTACCATCCACTGTGACGATAACCCCTTGAGGCTTTAAGACATTCATCACTGCATCGGCAATCTGCTGTGACATGCGTTCTTGAACTTGCGGACGCTTCGACACGAGTTCAACCAATCGAGCGAACTTGCTTAATCCAATAACGCGACCATTCGGGATGTAACCAATGTGGGCCGCACCAAAGAATGGAATCAGGTGGTGTTCGCAAAACGTGTAGTACTTGATGTCTTTCACGACAACCATACCCTCATACTTCTCCTCAAACGTGGTGGTCAGTGCTGACTCGGGATCTATTCCGACCCCTGAGAAGACTTCACCGTACATCCTTGCAACTCTTTGTGGTGTGTCCAATAGACCTTCACGATTTGGGTCTTCACCGATCAATTCAAGAATGGCACGAATATGCTCGGTTAGCGTTTCCTGTTTGCTCATCGATCCTAACAATGCAAATCTCTCCTTAAACAAAAAGCATCCACCCGAAAGGTGGACTTGATGTCGTTCCTCTTTCGGCAACCCGGCCGCCATAGCGATGGCCCGTGGCTTTGTGCCCCCGTCTTTCGGCGGGTTTACGATTTACAGAAGGTATGAATTTTGTTATTACTTGACCAGATCCTCGAGTCCAATAATGGTGAAGACTTCTTGTATCTCCTCACTGACGTTGGTCAGTCTGTAACGAATATCACTCCCTTCTAATGATTGGATTAGATTTACTATCGAGCCAATACCAGTTGAATCTATGAACTCGACATCTTCAAAGTCAATCTCTACCGTATCCCCTTCTGTAAACTCGGTTTTTGAGAACTCATCTTCCAAGGTATCGACCCCATTCATATCCAGGGATCCCGTCAGGGCAAATTGTATGGTTTCATTGTCACGGCTTGTTTGTACCCGAAACATGGTGTCATCCTTCTTTCTATCTTAGAACCAAGTCCCCACGATCACTGAGGCGAGCGTTCACGGCCTTTTCCTCACTGACAAGCTTCATCGCGGTACCTGATATGCTAATAGTGGTATCCGTCCCGACAAACTCTGCTGTAACATAGCCTTTATTACTAGCTACTTGAACGTCCGTTCTGCTTCCGCGCTGTGATCCAATTTCAATCGCTTCAATAAATTGTCCAGCCTGAACACTGCCGCCCCGTAAAGTTCCGTCAACGTGCAGTCCCCCTTTGCAGTGAATTCTTGAACCATAAGCGAACCGTTCTACGATCACGTCCCAAGCAGACTCGATTGAACTGCTCGTCAGGCTCTGTACTTGAATATTCATCTTCTTAGTAGAGTCGTATTCAATGGAACTGATGACCGAATCCATAAAATCGGCAAACGATTGAAGCTGTTGTATGTTGGATGCCAACGGGTGAAAATAAAGAAACGCTCCTTCTAAGAAGTCCACAACTTTATGCACGTCCGGACCAAAACTATTTTTTTGCCCTTTCACCTTGTCACGAACTTCTTTGATACGATCCGGCAAGCCTTTGAACTTCATTTCCGTCAGTAATTTAAGTAATGGTTGCAATCCCTTACCCGCCAGATCCCCTCTAGAAAAAGCTGGATTTCTTTCAAGTTGTCTCGCGGCGACAATTAATTCGGTTAAATTCTGGTTAATCAATTTGAAACTTGGGAGTATCTGTTGCCATAGTAGACCTGTGTGCCCACAAATGATTTCCGATCCGATTACAGGCCCGGTTATTACAGCATCTCCATTGGTGATTATGGTTGCATTCGTAACAATGCCTGTCACATGCAAATTCCCACCAGATTCAACTGTCATGCCTTCGTCAATGTTCCCCAAAATATAAACGTCGCCACGAAAACGGATGTTCCCCGTTTCGGGATTGACGCTTCCGTTATGTACATATTGGGGTAATATACTGAAACAGAGCGTATTTCGAGAACGTTCCTGCATTTTGATCCGACCTGCTATCGTTGCAACCACACTTTGGTCGTCACCGTATAAGACGGTACCTTCTCCTGTGACGATAGTTAGTTCACTGACTGGTGGAGCCGGAATTTCCTGATTCAAAACGTTTTTTCCACTCACACCAGGTTTGGCCGGTATAGGGCGACCAACCACTTCTCCCGCTTTAACATTCGGTAAGCTAAATCGCTCTTTCCAATCAATTTTGTCTGACAGAGTGAATTGGTCGCGTTGATCGTTCTTCTCTTTAGAAACTAGTTCAAACAGACCATCCTGACCGGGAGTCGGTTCAAGACCCCTTGCAACGATATAGGTCGAGGGTTCCTGCGCTTCACAAGCGAGCTTAATTTGCTCGTGATCAAAACCGTACTTTACTCCTGACTTTGTCAGCTTTTCATAGAGGAGAAGTTGGGTTACATCATTTTGTACGTGTTTTGATTCCGTAACTTCCAGGGATATTTGGCTGCTCGGCGGCTGCTCCCTGAGACGTCTTGTGAGACGATACCCTGGAATGATCTCCAATACCACTTGCATTTTGTCTTCGGAAATGGAGATGTTAACCTGCGACGGTACATGTTCATCTTGGAGTTCAACCTCTATCTGATCCGCTTCCGTTACGATTGAGGTCCCCGTTACGACATGCCCATTAACGCGTAAAACCATATCCTCAGACGGCGTCAATAGGGCATAATTGTAGGAACCGTTTTTACAGTGAACCTGTCCGTCTCGTACCCAGACCGCTGCCTCAGTTGTAGATTGGCGAAGCTCTGTTTCCGTGCTCGCGACCTCTTCCGACTGCTTGAAGGCAATTGACTGTGACTCGGAAGCAGTTTGTGGCAGGCCGGCCTCTTCCGATAGACTTTTCTTCACACTTGCCTGAATGACAGCTGGACGTGGCCAAAGTCTTGTGCGGCTCCCCTTGTAGATAACCTCATAATCTATGGCATCATCGGGGACATTCAGTTGTATAGCCGCTTGGTGAACAGCTTCTTGAATCGTTTTCCCACGAGTGATGATGGCCCCTAACATACCGGCACGCTTCCCTCCATGCGGCGAACAGCCACAATCGTCACATCATCGCGTCGGACTGCCTGCGAAAAACGTCGGACATCGTCCGTGATGCGGTGTATTAATTCGTCTAAATCGAAGGATCTATGTTCCTCAATAGAATGTTGTAGCCTCTCATATCCATATTGGTTTTTATCCACATCCATTGCTTCAAGAATCCCATCGGTACATAAAACAAGTAAGTCACCGGGGCAAAATGTGACTGAAAAATCACGATACTTCCTATCCCGTAGTAGACCAATAACCGTCCCTTTCGTTTCAAGTCTAACAGCGACATTCTCATTTTTTTTAATGAAAATCGGACTGGGATGCCCTGCCGAGGTATACATAAACTGGCCGGAGTCAACATCAAACAGTCCACAAAACAATGTTGAAAACGCTCGTAGTCGACTCATATCTTTCAACAAAATGTTGTTCAAGTTCTCTACAAGTGAACTTGGAGTTTCGCTATACCTTGTCAGGACACGAACCGTAGAACGCACCATAACCATTAAAAGAGAAGCAGGGATCCCCTTACCCATGACATCACCGATGAATATCCAATAACGACCGTTCTTTTCGTCGTAGATAAAGTCGTAGTAATCCCCACTCAGTCGATAAGCTGGCAGCGACATGCCGATGCAGGACAACTCATCACAAACCGGCACATCATCATCTAGTAGTATTTTTTGAATGGTTTCGGCCGCCTGAACTTCATCCGCAGTGCTTTCTGTTGATTCCAAGTACTTTTCAAAGAGATGTTGAAGTTCATTGGTTCTCATGAACTACCTCCCGTTCAGTTCGTACAAAATGTCGGAGACACCCATTTCGTCTAGAACTTCTTGTATATACTGCGGAACGGAAGTGATCGTTACTTTGCCCCTGTATCTGCCAGCTCCATAACTGAACGAAGTATCAAACCAACCCCGGTAGAATCAATAAAGCCAATCCCGCTAAAGTCTAGCGATATTGCTGTATGCCGATACTCGTCGATGACCTCTAAAACCTTATCGACAGTGGAAAAGTCCACTTCACCCACCACTTTAACGACAATTGATTCTGCCGAGTTGTTTTCAACCTCTACTGATAGACTCATGACGAACCCCCCCGAGTTAATTATCTACTGTCTCTGTATCCATAGTCGTGTACGACGTTGACGTATGCTTTTAGCCTAGGCCACAGGGGTCTTTTCCAGAGGATTAACCCCACCTAAGAAATACCCTTGACCTAGGTGTACGCCGATGCTCTTAGCCGTTTCGAAATCTTCGGCACTTTCAATCCCTTCCAGGACCAACTGAGCATCGCCGCCGTCGCAATATCCTACGAATAGCGAGACCATTTTCTGCTTATTCATTGAGCGGGAAAGATTTATTGAGAAATAGCGATCCAACTTTATAAAATCAGGTTCCAATTCCAAGACCCTCTGCAAGGAAAACGCACCTTTGCCCACGTCGTCAATTGCGATACGAAGGTCGTAGTCATGTAGAACATGAATTACTTCTTTAAGAGCTGACATATCAGGAATGTGTTCAGACTCAACAATTTCAAAGACAATCCTGTTTCGTAGTGTGCTGTTGACGGTCATCATGGTGTCTACCAAGGAAAAAAATGACGGATTTAATAGAGTTGAGGGAAAGATATTTAAAAACAGCCGCGAGCTGTGTTCTGCATGTTCTGATGAACCGAATGCCAACAAAGCCGTTTGAATCGATGCCGTGTCTAACTGATACAAGCTGTTTGCCCGTGATGCCAACTTGAACAGCTTCTCCGGATCCTGAAGGAATTTACAACGGGTAAGCGCCTCATACCCGAATATGCCGCGATTTTTCATCTCAAAAAGCGGTTGATAGAAATGCTGAACCAATTTGTTTTTAATAACGTACTGTATTCTCGTATTCGCCACAATTTTCTTAAGCACAAAAACATCCCCTGTGTGCCTCAAGCGTTTTATCCGTACGGCCTACGTTCGGATGCGCTACACTTGTTGTGTTGTTCCTTATCTACTCCAGCGCCCACACCATACTTAATTCGCTCAAGGTCAGTAAGGGGAATCAACGGTCGAAAGTGGTCTTTTTGACCCAACCAGTTGAATCACTCAGGGTAGCGACAATCAATCATTCGTTGATTTGTGTTTTTACATTGGTGTTACCAAATCGAGACGAGTTTAACATTATTTTTAATTCGATGATATCCTACAAAATAGGTGCTTTTTCGGCAGTGTACGACATCATTCGACAAGGAGTAATACTTTTTTCATTCATTTGGCTACCATTTGACCAACTATTACACCAAAATTGCATCTGAATTGCACATTTTAGCCATACTGATCGTTGTACAAATGCCTTATACTCCTTTGTTGATGATGAAAGGGTGGTGTCGGTAATGGACGAAATCATGGAGATCATCAGATACGCCCTCGACATGCTTTGTTGCCGATGGAACCAATCGGGATATGTTGTTGACAAAAACGGAGAGGTACTTGTAAGAGTAAAGGGCAACGTACTAAGTGACAATAATTATGAAAGATTGGGAGATAGATACCGAGAACGGTTCTTAGCATTAATTGAGTGTTTCGGTACAGTGCAAAATCCACAAATTATATCGAGTAAAGTGACCTTTTTCCCTAATATGATTATTTGTCCCTTATGCGATAATCAGTTCTACTTAATCTGGGGTATTACATTGATGACTCATCAATCGAATTTGTCAACGACCGGGATCTGTGCGAAAAAACGCCAAAGTTGTGTTTGGAAGATCAACATAAATTGTTGAACGATATTACACACACAAAAAAACTAGTAGAACGATTGATATCTTCAAACCCGCCCCGTGATTACGATGTCGATCACAGCGTGTTGTCCACAAGGGAACGTCAAATTCTTGATCTCGTTCGCGCTGGAAGGACCAATGGAGAGATCGCACGAGAATTGTTCATCAGCGAGAATACAGTGAAAAGCCATCTATCGAGGTTATTTAAGAAGTTAGGAGTTAATCGTCGACGGGATTTAAGATGAAGCACATGAATGAAAGCGATTTCTTTATATGGAAATAACTTGCTTTTGGCCGCATTGACGAGTTGGCCCCTACTCAGGTTAACTTGGGTACTCTCACCGCAATGTGAAAATACCAACTTCATACCCCATATATCCTCATTGTCTCTCTGTAGACAACTAGGATGGAAATCAGGGGCGGCCTGTGAATGTCGTCAAACTGAACGGCGTGGTGTACGTGAACAAGGTTCCTTTTATCGATGGTACGAAGGAACTCATTCGCTTTATCTTCTGCCTTGCTTCGTGCATCATCGTAGAAAACTTGAACCTGAGTAATTTGACGGCGCATACAGATCACCCCTACAGCTACCATATGCTGTAGGGGACAAATTCTTTACTATAGACCTGCCTTTATAGAGATTATTGATTTATTCACGTAACCCTAAAGCGCCGCCGACGCTGTTCCGGTTCACACATCAATGCATGATAAACGCAGCCGTCTCATCATAAATAGACCGCTGGGACGGATCGCCTGACTGCTCGGCGTCCAACAACAGCTTTGAACCGTCGTAAAATGCGTAGGACACGTTGCCCGAATCGAATCCGTCGGTGCTCAACTGATTGAGAAACGTTTGATATAGGGATCGCGTGGGAGCATCCAATCCCGTCAACTCGATCTCGACACCCATTCCATGACTCTTCGCAAGTGTCTCCGCGTTGCGGATCCGATTGACGTCCGCGTTCTCGCCTTGCTCAATGTAATTTGGCTGTATCCACGCCGCATCTAAGCCGAGTGACTGCCATTGTGTGCCCCCGGGTGCACTGTAATAGGGAATCCAAAGGAGCGGTAATCCGTGGTTGTGAGCCAATGTCTCAGCGTCTTGAAACATTTGTTGTTCACCCGGCTTGTTGAAACTATACTGCTCGTGGTTCCAATAGAGACCGACCAACTGCAGGTTTTGGTAATTAGCCGATTGCCAGCGGCTGAGTACAGTGTCCACATACCAAGTCATGGCGGTGTTTCTCGCTTCCACAGCATTTGGATCGGCTGGTGTACCGATAAAGTTCAAGGGTTGTCCGTTCACCATTCCGAAATTCCACATCCCATATGGAAAGTAGGGAATGGACAGGATCACTTTCTCTTGATACCCTGGCCGATTCAGTGACTGGTTGGTCATTCCGACAGCGTCGTTCAATGCGCTGAGTTCCTGGCCATTTGCAAACAGATCGTCTAAGTACGCATTCCAACTGTCCACTGTGTTCTGGACATTGGCAAATGGAGCAAACAGCATCGTGTCAAACAACGGACCAACGGCCTGTCCCGTGGAATTGATGTATTCGAGCATCGGTTCAAAGTCGCCCGTGAACCACGTTCCAAGTGGTCCGTAACTCCCGGTCGGAACCATCAGCATATTCTTGATACCATGGGCGTTCGGAGAGTTGGGCGCCAATGCACCGAAGGATGTGCTGCCACTTGAGGCCGGTGAAACGACAGGTGAAGTAGGGACAGTACCCGTTTCCGTCGTACTTCCCGTGACGTCCAACCCCCGCGCAAAGACAAACACATTCACCGGGAAGTTCAAGCGAATTTGCGATGTTTCCACGCCAGTACTGCTGTCGAATTGAAAAACTTCTGTAGTCTTCGAAGAGTTACTAGTTGATATACTGGTGTCTTGCGTTTCTAGTGAAATCCACTGTCCATTTTCATAGACTTCAAATTGCACATGGTTTGGATAATAAATTCCCTGACTTGGATCTTGTTCCATCGTGATCTGGATGTGTTGTACATCCACTGGATCGGCGAACTGAACCGTGATGTCTCTGCCGCCCTGATGGCAAAATCCAGTCCAAGCCAGTAAGTCCGTTATTGGATGCAACTGATACTTGCGTTCGGCTTTGGCAAACGTCAAATCGGACAGGCCTGTGACAGAGGTGGAGATAGTCCCCAAGCTCGTCAGGTCCTGTGTCGTGGTGGGCGGGATCGCATCCGCATGAACCACAGGCAGCCCGCCAAGAAGCCCCATGCAACCCAAAGCAAGTGTAGCCGTTAGTGGTACAAAATATTTCTTCTTCATGTTTCCTCCGATTATGATAGCGATCCTGGCTGAAACGACTGCGCGATTGTACTGACGATACTTCCGTACGTGCTCTGTGCTGACTTCGGATATTGAATCTGTAGCTCATAAAGGTTAGTGGACCCGACAAATACCTTGTCATAAACAATATTCGATCCGCTGTATCCCGACACCACAGCCCAATTTGCACCACTTTGATGGTACGTCGGTTGCATCGAGGAGGAGAGGGAGGCCAACTCGCTGGCAACTGTGTCCTTGTTTACATTGAACTGTCCAAATGCTTGAATCTTCACCTCATTATCCGGACTGTACCAATCCTGCCCGTCTCCATTTTGGGATGCGGGCGCCTTAACGAACGTCGACGGAACACTGAGTGAAAATCCATACCTACTATTTGTATAGCTTACATAGTTTGTCGTAGATGGTTGTGCATTCCCTGTCCCACCCAACTCATTGCCGATGGAAGTCGTATTGTTTTGTGTGTCGTTACTACCCGTTGTATTCGACGAATCGGTATTCGCAGTGTCATTCTGCTGGGCTCCAGATGCCGTGTTTGTCTCACTCGTGGGTGACGAACTCGCAGCTTGAGACGCGCATCCTGTCGTAATCAGCATAGTTAGCGCGATCCCGACCCCTAACCACTTACCATTAGCGTTCAAATCCCTGCCTCCTATATTTCCAGCTAACAATGAAATCATCACAGCGATCGCGATTTGGTCCGCCTGAGCTCAATGTTGTGGTGTTAACTTTGCATTCTGTGCAGACACGTATCCTGTGAAACTCGTACCAGGCGATTGTGCATCATTCGTGTCGAAAGACTGTTCGTACAGTTGAATCTCGTACATCCCGTTGTTTGGGCTCGTGGTTTGGGCCACAACGAAATCGCCGTTGTGCAACGTGGCAATTTGCTGTGAGCCATCGCTCGAACTGTATACAGGAACGGATGTGTTCGTGCTTGTTTGACTGGGAACCGTAACGCGATAAACATTTGTGAACTTCACGTACTGTGAGTCGACCCAACCCACATTTGCGATATGGTACCAAGGCACGACGTATGCTCCGGCCATCCCTTGTTCGATTTCATCGATATTCACCGACTGCCCCGCAGGCAATGTTGGCGCCGGACCCGTGTAAATGTACGTCGTCCACATCGAGTAACTCCACACACCGTCTTGTGCAAACCCTTGCTTCGCTTCGAACTTCTTCACGGCAGCCGCTGTGCCCGGACCAAACTGTCCGTCCACTTTGAGTCCAGCACCAATGTGACTGTTCAAGTACTTTTGAATTTCAGCTACGGGTTCACCTGAACTACCGTTGCGGAGTGGTCCGAAGAACATATCAGCCATACCATCCCCCATGCTCGGATAGTATGGTGCACCGCCGTAGTACGAGTTTGCCTGTGTCGTGCCCACGGCACCGTTCACGTTGAACACCGGTTCCGTCGCACTTTGCGGCTGCTGAACGATGGCTGCTGGGTACTGAGGATAGTCGTTGACACTTCCCCCAACCGAGCTTGCTAACTGATTCATTAGGGATGCGATGCTGTTTGCCCAGTACGGATCGGTGGCGTAGTGAACGTTCATCCCATTCAAGGTTGGAGACACGTATTCACTGGCTCCTGGATTCAAGTAATTATTCCGGACTTCCCAGGCTTGAAACTGAATGGCATAGTCGTCGCTCGGGAACATCCCAGCATCGTTACCCGGGTTTGCATCATATGCCCCGTAGCCAAACAAATTGTTTTTCGCCAGTGCAATAGCACTCTTTCCCCATGCACTCTCTAAAATTGCATGCGAGACGAGATAGTTTGCGTCTACACCGTATGTATTCTGTGCATTGACGAATGATCGCCCCAACCCTTTCATGGGAGCGCCATTCTTGCTCAAAAATGCATCGATGCTACTGGCACTGACATTGTTGGGGGCTGCGTCGCGGAGATCGACATTCGTAAACGACTTACCGTGCAGGGATGATAGAATCGCATTCCATGTGGCAGGCCCTACGACACCGTCGACCTGAAGATGACGAGATCGTTGAAACGACTTGACGGCACTCAGGGTCTTTGGGCCAAAGCCACCGTCAACCGATCCGGCAGAGAAACCAAGTGAATTCAAGTCCCTTTGCAATGTCATGACGGCTGAACCGGTTGAACCGGATTTCAAAGTGGGTTCCGAGGTTTGCGCGTGGACCACGACGGGTGCTGCGACGGAAAACAGAACGGGAAACGAACTAGCAAGTAGAAAACTTCTAAACTTCATGAGCAACCTCCGTAAAATTAACTGCGATTCATGATGAGAGAGTGGCTCGCGACAATAGATGGGGATCATTGCATACATCAAAAACAATTACCTTACTTTGAAATATCGCTTAATTCGTCCATCCATCTTACAACTTACCCTTTAAGTCTACATTTTGCATCAATTTTCAACAATTCGACTCAAGAATTTCTCGTACACGGATACAGAACGAACACCATTTTCAAACTATACGGCCGACGTCTGACTCAGACGCCTGACCCGTGTTCTCAAGAGTTTAGTAATGCATGATGTGAGATCACGAAAAGACGAATCATCACCGACGTAAAAGTATTGTTCCCGTAACACATTCGCGTGGTGTATAATCCTGTCGATTGATGTCGATATTTGGTTTAACCATTACAGAGGGTGAAAAACATGACTCCGTTGGACGAGGGACAATATATTTTTCTATTTGTTTCAAAAGGGGAAGACAAAGGAAGATACGACTCTAGGGTACAATCGATTGAAAACGGAACGATTCTAATCGATATTCCATCGGACGTGAACAAATCTTCCTTCAGACGAGCAATTCCTGTTGGAACGCGACTTATTGTAACATTTTCCGTTCAGGGTGAATCCTTACCATATTATTTCGTTAGCGAGGTGACTCAGATTCATTCAGACCACTTAGCAATTAAATACCCTACGAAAATTGAATCAAAAAATCTTCGTGAATTTTACCGAATTCCTGTGAACTTGAATATATCTGCATACTTATTAGGGTCACCGGAAAGTTCCCGCGCAATGAAATGTGTGGAAGTTTCAGGAAACGGAATGGTTCTCGAGACGGATGAGAGCGACTTATTCCAAAAAGATGACAAAGTAGAGATCGAAACCGAAATAGAGTTACACGGTCATAAACATGTCATCCAGACCCCAGGAGTCATCTTACGAATCAGTGGGTCTCGTGAAAAAGCTCATAAAACCAATTATGTGGTTGAATTTGTGGGTATATCCGAAATGGACCAAGAAAAAGTGGTTCAGTATGTCTTTGACCAGCAAATTAAGCAACACAAAATGCACGAAATGTAGGTTGTACTGGTTACCGGTCACGATAGATTATAGACAAATTCGCTGAATTCCTCTCAAACGTAGCCACCATTTTACGGTGCGAACTTTAACAATGCTCCCTGTAAGTGTCGACAAAGCATCCATACGAGATTAACGAGAGAGGGTCTTCATGAATCCAAACCAAATTCATCTTACTGATATTCAGTCCTTCATTGACGCATTATCTGACATTGTACTTGTTTACAGTGTTGAGAGTAATGAAACGGTCCGCCTCGTTTCAGCAAACGGTGCCGCGTCCAAGGCCGGGGTCACGAGTAGTGATGTAGGAAAATTGATGAAAGAGGTCGTAGCCCCCGAGCGATATGAATGGTTACAATCGGTTGCACACCATGTTATCAAAACACGGAAGCAGTACAGGTTTGAGCGACAATTTGACAATGCGACTGGCAAATTTGTCATCGACGTCGTTTTGACGCCTGTAGTAGACAAGGGGTGTTGTACTCACATATTACTGGTGGCTAGGGATTTTACTGATCGAAAACACCACGAGGAAGAACTAGAGTTTATAGCGTTTCATGACCCACTAACTGGTGCATATAACCGTTCTTTCTTTAGACAGCGTTTGAACAATGCAATTATTCGGCATGAACGAAGTCATGAGGGGTTTTCCCTCGCGATTCTCGACTGTGATGGCTTTAAGGCAGTGAATGATACACTTGGACACATCGCTGGTGATGCGATATTGACGGAGCTGTCCAGCAGAATCAGTTCAGTAATTCGCAGTAATGACACCTTTGCTCGTATGGGTGGCGATGAGTTTTCTTTATTGTTCGAAGGTCTCTTTGTAGCGGAATGCATTCCGTTTCTGGAGCGATTAATGGGCGTGTTATCTGAACCATGGGAAGCGGAAGGACAGACTGTTCATCTAACTTGTTCAGTTGGTATTACAGACTCAACTACTGGGAATTCGGCCATGACTTTGTTCCGACACGCAGACAGAGCGTTATACGATGCCAAACGCAATGGGAAAAGTCAATATTCCATTTACGGATCTTAGAACCCGCTTGTGCGGGTTTCTCTTTAACTTGATTCAGATTTTTTACCGTTATGGCACGGGCGTAAAGACCCTTTCGGGGTGTACATCACGATCACGCCTGAACCGGCACGAGTCGTAGAGGACGTTAGCTCTCCTCCACGACTCGAGCGACGTTTCCGCCACAAACGGCGCAATGACCCCGCAATACAATGTCTCGTCCGGCCGAGTACACTCTATAGTTAACAATTTCTACCGCGTCTCGACAATGGGAACACCATGCATTGTGAAGAAGCAGTTCGCGATCTCGTTCGGGAATTGCCTCCCACCACTCCTTTGGAGTGCTTCGTCCTGCCATCTTTTCCACCTCCATGATAGTCTTGATTAGGGTACGGCGAGACGCTCTTACCGTCTCTTTTTCTTTTTGGTGCGATGTCGACGGAAAGTTCCAGCACCTGGTGAACGCACCTGTTTGCCGAGATAAATGTTCGCCAGCCCAGAAAAACTTTGAATGTCGTCGAGATAAAAATCAAACGACCGAATGTCCAGCACTCGCTCTGACGAAGAAGCGTGTTTACCATGCTCTTCCGCGACCGATTGGGCCAACTCCATCGGCGGTAAAAATAAATCTGTATTGCCCGTGACCATGGTTACGTCGAGTAAGTTGCGAAGCAAGACGCACAACATATCGTGTAGGGCTTGGGCATTCAATTTCTTGTAATATCGAGCATGAACAAGGGCCAGATGGGAGTGGTGAATACAAGCATCGAACTCGTCCAGATGATACAGGATGTTTGCCAATAATACATGGGATTCTACCTGCCCAGCGTCACAGCGAAGGGACTCTTCAAATGCAACGACCGCCAATTCCGGTACACCGCCCCGATTATACACATTGCCAAGGCGATTCCAGAGGAATGCGTCATTGGGGGTCTCGTGAATCAGATCGAGCAAATGCTCCTCGGCGTCTGTTGCCCATTTCGGCTCTGAGCCGTCAAACGTTTGGAAATGGCCAAGTTGAACAATCGATTCTTCAAACGATTCCTCATAATTCGTCCTAAGCATCGAAGCGAGCAAAAACATCATGAAGTCCTTGGGGAAGGCCCAATTTCCTGCAGCGTTACAGTGCTTGCACCGAAAATACCCGGTACACTGGATGTGTTCTACGACGTTGCTCTCCCAATTGTCTAAAGCCTCTTCATTTGCGGCATTAAATGATGGTCCGTTTCGTTTTTGATACTGCTCTGGATGTACGGCGATCAGCCCAAGATCATACTTGCCTCTCTTACCACATTCCTGGCACGTCAACCAATGTTGGTTGTCTCGGTAATCCTTGGGGACTTGGTCTCTTTTCCGATGAACCAACGTTGCATATTCGCTCGGCAGATCAGACAATCGTACAGATGGAAATGGCTTGTCCGTCGGCATATTTCCATCGAGAGCTTCGAATAGCCGCGGGTTAATTGGTACTTTCGGCGTCTTTTTGCTTGTCGTCGTCGCTCGACCTTGTACAGATGGCATATGCTGCTCCCCTCGTTGCGTCACTGCTTGGTTTGATCTGGCGTCTCCACTACCATAGTTAAGACAACCGTACTTTCCCGCTCACGAACATGGAATTCCACGGTACGTGAAAGGCAATCCCTGAATGGCTTATGTATCACATCAGTCCACAACAGACCCGTCCGCCTCTCTTCGCGCATAGTGAATGTCCACTGTCGCACTTTTTCACGACGTATGGGTTCCGCACTCGCGTCCTTCAAGCAGACCTCAAAGCGTTGCCATGACGGTCCGGCGTAAAACGCACTCTCACGCGCCTTTATCGCTTCAAGAGCCATTCCGTTTGACTGATATATTTCAGCCAGCCATTCGTAGTCCTCCCCACGCGGATGGTAGCTGAGCCGGATAGCCAACTCCCCATATTTCACCGCTTTTCCGTATTGCTGGCGGGCAACAAAATAGTTGGCCAAGTTGCGCAGCGTACGGCTGCGGACGGATGGCAGACGGTTTGGTATTGGTGGCTCCACTGAAGCCTCAGCTTCTGCAACTTCTCCGTGAGCAGGGCACAGGGTACACCACCAATCGACAAGGTACTTACCGTGTTCGTTGTATAGGCGCAGCGACAGTTTACCATATTCCGCGGGTTGGTATAGTTCTGGACTTTGTAGGAATTTCGGATTCTCCCGCAACATCCGTTCCTTAAACTGCCTGAGATGTTCACCGTCCAAGATACAAACGGACAAAACCGGAGTCCATTCATCGAGATCGAGCATATGAGCACACTTTCCTGCTATCCAATTGGTAAATTGAATAACGGATCGACATCTATCCGGCTCCACCACAAGTGAATTTCGCATTTTCTGAACGATTCTCCTCAAGGATGCTTCACAGGTGGTGGGGGCGTCCTTCAATTGGACCCCTGCCTCCTCTGGAAATCTGTTTGTCCAATTGGAAACCGAAACCAGGGTTATGCTTAGTCCGATCACTGCAGGGACAACAGATGCCTCTGCTTCCTGTGCGACTTCTTCCAACTGACGGCACCAATACGCGATGTGTTTTACGCCCAGTTCGACACAGGGACTTTGTGAACCTCCCAGGGAGGGTGGAGTATGAAAATCAGCAGAAACGCCATATCCATTCGGCAACGATGAATGTCGATTTTACCGGAGTGACGGTCAATATGCTTTGGTCATTGTGAGTGTGACCATGATATAATTTTGTCAAGGACAACGATTTGGGCGGTGTTACAGATGGAGTTGCTAAAACCCAAGATCGATTTCGTGTTCAAGCGCATTTTTGGAACTGAGGAAAATCAAGATATTTTGCTTGATTTCGTCAACTCCGTTTTTGAGTCCGCAGGCGAACCACAAGTCCTGTCCGTGGACATCTTAAACCCGTACATTGATAAGGGCGCTGTTCGAGATAAACAGTCTATTCTAGACATTCGTGCTCGTGGTGCAGATGGACAGTACATCAACGTCGAGATTCAATTGTGGAATCGTAAGGACATAGAGAAACGGACACTGTTTTATTGGGCGAAGATGTACAGTGGTCAACTGGAGGAAGGTGATCCGTATCGAAAGCTGAGCAAAACGGTCACCATCAACATTTTGGACTTCGATTACATTCATGCCGAGAAATATCATACCACCTTCCATTTGCGCGAGGATTCAACGTCCTTGATGTTAACAGATGACATTGAGATTCACTTCATCGAACTGCGAAAATTAAAAGAACAATCATATGGTACACAACGACGCTTGGTCCGCTGGATGCTATTTATTGCGGGACTTAGCAATGAGAAATTGGAGGAATTGGCCATGGAGGAACCAGTCATCCGCAAGGCGCTCACCACGTTGGAATTCCTTAGCCAAGACGCGGAGGCACGTCGCCTGTACGAAGAACGCCAACGAGCACTACGGGACGAAATTTCAGCGGTCGAAGGTGCTCGCGAAGAAGGGCGGGAAGAGGGCCGCTTGGAAGTTGCCCGAAACTTATTAACCATGGGATTAAGCGTAGTAGAAATTGCTAAAGCAACCGGCCTGCCGGAGGAAGATATTCTAAAATTACAGAAACCTAACTAGTGGGTAATCGTGATGATTCGCCTTTTGTTTACAAGGGAAGCTTACGCAGGGGGGAGTTGACGATTGAGCATTTGAACTTGTACGACCCTCCCCTCGATTCCCGATGAGTCGATGGTGCGTTGGGGTCGACAAGAGGAAGGCCTCTAAGACCATCGCTCGTGTGGGTGCCTAAGTGTATGCCCAACTTAGAAGCTACGTCTCCCGATTTTGCAATTTATTCACCTCCCACGGTGGTCCGCGCATCAAGGTCAGAACACAGTACGGACCGCATATGTGATGTCTCGATCATGACGCCACCTTTACAAGCCCCGCATCCTGCCAAATGGTGTCTTCCTCCGCGTACGGCGACGGGCGGACTACTCCGCTTTACATACCGAATCTCCCGATCACGCCCGACACATCATGACAAGCCACAATGGGTGAAAAGCCGGAGGTTCGTCCGAATGACGTGGCTAATCGATCAACAACGGTGCCACCGTAGCCTTATCGCCAACATGGAGTAAAAACGTTTTGTGTTTTACTCACCTTCGATCTATATTAATATTCAGAAAATATTATATCCATGGGACGAGGGGAAATATGATATGAAACGTATTCTAACAGGCCTTGCAGCCACAACCGTTGTGATTGGAACAGGTCTACCGATGGCGTTCGCGTCAACTTCTTCAACCAATTCGTTCAAAGCATCGATTTCCATCAGTGGAACGACAGTCAGCACAATGTACGGCGTCGTTGCCAATGACGGCAGCCACGACACATCGTATTTGCCGGTATATTATCTCAATCAATTATTCAACAAGGCTGGCTACAAGGCTACGTGGAACGGCTCCACACATACATGGGCACTCACCACTTCCAAGACGAATATTGACTTTTCCAAGGTCAACGTGGGATCCGGTAACACCAGCGTCACTGTGAACGGAAAACTCGTCAAGAAATTCAATACCATTGTCCAACACGATCCCGCCGCCCCAAATATATCCACGACATTTGCCCCGATCTACTATGTGACATCTCTATTGGGGGCATACGGATGGGTCGGAAATTGGAACGGCAACACACATACTCTGTCTGTGAACCCAGCGGCCAATCAGGCTGCCATTTTCTCCGCAGTCGCTACAAACGGAAGTATCACAGTTGTGTTTGATCAGCCGCTCACCTCCACACCGGCTGCTAGCGATTTTGTAGTGACGGGATCGGTCGGATCGAGCTCAACATCCGTGCCCGTATCTAAGGTGGACGTAAGCGCTGACAAGAAGACGGTCACCCTCACCATTTCGGAAATTCCACCTACTGCACACCAACCTGTCCCACATTACAGCGTCAAATACCTCGGCGGTGCGACGGTCGCAGCGTATGAACGCGTCGTTGCAGTCAACGACGGCACACTAGGTGAGGTTGCAAAAACCGTCCAAGTCGGTCAAACCGTGACTGTTGCTGGTGTAAGTGACCAGTGCACACCGATGCCGAGCATCACATTCCAATCCGACAACCCAGCGGTCGCAACGGTGACGGCAGATGGAACAGTCACGGCTCTCACATCCGGTGTGGCACACATCATCGCAACGGACGCAAAGGGCTTCACAAGCATCGTGCCGTTCACGCTAACCGTACAGTCGCCTAATGATGCTTCGATTGCGTCAGCAGTCGCGACGAATGGAAGCCTGACTGTTGTCTTTAACAAGCCACTGACGGCAACACCTGCAGCGTCAGACTTTGTGGTCACGGGCACAGTTGGCACGACGGATAGCCCAGTTGCGGTTTCGAAAGTGACGATGAGTACTGACATGACGACGGCCACCTTGACCATTCCGGAAATTCCACCAACAGCTCATCAGCCAATACCACACTACAGCGTACAGTACCTTGGCCAACCGGCTGTCACAGGGTATGAACGCGTCGTTGCAGTCAACGACGGCACACCAGGCGAGGTTGCAAAGACCATTGCCGTGGGCAAGACATTGACGGTTGCGGGTGTAAGTGATCAATGCACACCGATGCCGAGCATCACGTTCCAATCCGACAACCCAGCAGTGGCAACTGTGACGGCAGACGGAACAGTCACCGCCATCGGAACCGGCGTCGCACATATCGTCGCAACCGATTCGAAGGGATTCAAGAGCATCGTACCGTTTACAGTAACGGTTCAATAAGGAATCAGAGGGACATAGGGCGGTGAGTAACCTGATAAAACATGCAAAATTAGCGGCTATTGTAGCATTGGCTGTCGGTTCAGTTGGCACGTTTGCGGTGCCAGAGATGACCCTGGCAGACTCAACGACATCGACGTCTGCGGCGTCGGCCAGTTCTTCCACCGATACAACGACCAACGTCCTTGGCGATCCGGCCACCCAGCAAGGCACGCTGACGCTGAGTGGGAAATATGCCGTGATCGGTCAATCGGTTTCGCTCACCGCAAGTGGACTACCGGCCAATCAAACGTTTCATTTAGTGTGGGAAACGTTCAAGGGCACCTGGGATCTGAACGGAAACTCGTTCATCGGAGAATCTTACACGCCGGGTGTACAGACGGTCGCTTCCGTATCCTCGGACGCCGCAGGGAACCTGAAGACATCACTGAAAATCCCTGCTGGATACGGCGACATTCACCAAATTGGTTTGGTCAATGCTGATGGTCAGGTGGTAGCTCAAGGGGACATCACCATCAAACCGACAGCAACCATCAGCAAGACCACTGCAGCCGACGGCCAGTTCCTTAACATTCGGGTCGACGGCATGGGTTACGGGGCGTACAGCAGCGATTATCAAGTGATGTACGACAACAAACTTGCAGGTAATATTTCAGCGGTCACAACCAACGGGACAGCGAATTTTCAAGTGCGCGCCGAAGGGGGCGGGCAGCACCACATTGACATTGTTCCGGCGTCTATAGGACTCCCCTACCTCAACGAACAGCAGTCCCCGTATAGCTGGAAACCTAGTTTTGACTTTCCCGTCAACGTGACAAAGGGTAAGCCAACAAATGTTTTCGATCCAATCCCGTCACCGTCCCCTTCCACTGGAACAAACCTTGTTGCATCACCAGGCCACGGTGTGACGGGCAGCACGTTCACACTGAGCGGGAAATCCTTGCCGCCGAATACAGCCCTGACAATTCAGTGGTCGAATACGGTGGGCAATCACGTCACGTCAAGCGGTTACCATGACGCAGAAACAGTTCTTGGAACCGTGACCACCGACAAAGATGGCAACTTTACAAAGAAACTGACCGTCCCTGTCAATGTGGGTGGTCCTCCGCATACCATTCAGATCGTGGACGGCGCGAACAACGTTCTTGGGACGACGAACTATCAGATCTACCCAAGTTTCGTTTCGGCCCCCAAAACTGTAAAGGCAGGGTCACTATTTACGGTGCATTTGCAAGGTACAGGACCAACAACTTACGACAACTGTTACAGCGTCCTGTACGATAACGGAACCATTGGCTATGCCTGCGGGTTCAACACGAACGGGGACGTGCAAATCCAAGTTCGCGCAACCGGGGCACCGGGTGAGCACTTCCTTGATATCTACCCGACCATCCAACAAGGCAACCAGAAGGTGCCCAACGTTTATCTGCTTCCCTTGTTGACCTATCAAAAGGATCATCCGGGAGAATGGCAGCCAGCGTTCCATATTGCGTTTACCATCACCAAGTGAAGCGACTGAGGGTGCCGCCAAGGTATGAACCACCGTAATACGTTTGAGTAGTCGCGGGTCGTGAACCGGATCGCCATGAATAAGGGGCTGTCTCGCATGCCATCGCAGGATGGGTGCAGGGCAGCCCATTTTGGTCGGGATCGGGCTCGACCACTAATGCGGATGCCCAAGCTGCTGATACACGAGAAGAAACACTTTAGAGGTGTATGGGGCACGGGGTCACGAGGGCAAGGAGGCGCGCGCAATAGGTGACTGTCAGTCCGTTATCGGCAGGTCGCGATGACGTAAGAGTGACTAAAGGAACTCGGTACCTCTGTTGGGTCAATTTTGAGGATCTGAAGCACCTGTTGATGGAGACAAAGGACTGCGAGGGTCTTGTTTGTTCATGGAGAGGCATATTAGTTCGGATTAAGGAATAGAAGTCCGTTGTTCCGTCCGTTCAGCCCCCCTGACACCGTCACCCCCCTGACACCGTCAGCCCCCGACACCCGGCCAGCCATCTCTAAATGTTTTTCCTTTCCCATAATTCCGCTTCTAAATCCAATGTAAGCGCTTTATAATTAACTTCTGATCACTCAGTGGACGTTGTGTCCGATAGGTGGACGTTTATCGTGGATGGATCGGGTGATAGCTCAGAAAAAAACCAGGTGCTCAGCAAGATTGTCCAAATAATGGACTACGTCGTTCATATGGATTCAAGCAAATTTTCGATGCAACAAATGTCTCAGGACTTGCAGATTCCGCGGGGTACACTTTACCGACTGATCGACGCCTTGGTCGAGGAACGGTTGCTCATTCGCCAGCAGAAGGGGTTCCATATCGGCTTGAAGGTGTTTGAGTGGACGGTTGAACTCTTGAACCAGCCTGATGTAGTGGGATTGGCTCATCCGTTCTTACAATCGCTGGCGCTCGAGAGTGGCCTGACGGCATCTCTGTATCTGCGAATGAATGAGTATCGCGTGTGTCTGGATCGTGTGGAAAGCGCAGCGACCCTTCGACCGACCGTTCGGATCGGAGAAGCATTGCCACTGCATGTGGGTGCACCGGGCCTTGTCTTGTTGGCGTGGCTACCTGCAGAACAAAGGCAACTATATCTGGCTCAGTCGCGCGCGCAATTTCCTCACTACGAACAACACGCGGACGACTCGATGTTTTCGCGTGTCAGGCAGCAAGGGTGGGCGTTGAGCCTAGGCGAACGCGACGAGCACATGGCGTCCCTGAGCGCACCAGTATTCAGTGCGACTGGTGACGTTGCTGCCGCTATAGCGCTGTCCGGAATACGCCACCAGTTTCGTGCTGAGACACACATCGATAACTGGCGAGAAATGCTGGTGACCACCACAGTAAACATCTCAAGGCTATTGGGCAGTCAGAATTAAGCCGAGGTTCACCTGGAAGACGGATATACAAAGGAGTGCCGTACATGTCAGCAGAGAGTCAGTTCAGCAGACCATTAGAAGGCATTCGCGTGCTTGAACTAGGTTCGGTTGTTGCAGGACCTTTCGCGAGTCGGTTACTGGCCGACTTTGGAGCGGAGGTGATCAAGATCGAGCCAAAGTCGGGTGACCCACTTCGCACGTGGGGACGGATGTCTCCTAACGGATGGTCGTGGTGGTGGTACTCGCAAGCTCGAAATAAGAAATTGATGGTCGTGGACTTGCACAAACAGGAAGGGCAAGACATTGTGCGCGAACTGATAAGCAAATCGGATGCGCTCATCGAAAACTTCCGACCTGGAACCATGGCCAAATGGAAACTCGGCTATGAAGACGCCAAACGAATCAACCCCGGCATCGTTTACACCAGTATTTCAGGTTATGGGCAGACAGGGCCGTACAGCACCCGTCCTGGGTTTGGCAATATTGCCGAATCGATGAGCGGGATGCGCTATGTGACGGGGTTCCCGGATCATCCACCGGTGCGGGTTGGTTTTTCCATCGGCGACGAGATCACGGCTTTATACGCCGTCATTGGAACCCTCATGAGTCTCTTGCGGAGGGAACGGGCGCAGGATCGACAAGGGGATTTTATCGATGTCGGCTTGACGGAGGCTGTGTTCAGTCTGACGGAAGCCAGTTTGACCGAGTACCTGCACGAAGGAGTCGTCCAGCAGCGAAGCGGGAACCAACTGGCGCGCTCTGCGCCGTCCAACATTTATGCGACGAAGGACGATCGGTGGATCGCAATCGGCGCGAACACAGACAAAATCTTTCCTCGTCTGCTCGGCGCCATGAACCGTCTCGATTTACAAAGCGACTCTCGATTTCAAGGGAATCAGGCTCGCGTGAAACACGCACATGAACTGGATGAAATCATCTCCGCCTGGACCCAGCAATTTTCTCTCTCTGAAGTCAACCAAATTTTGAGCGATCACGATGTCCCAGCCGGACCCGTCATGAGTGTGGCAGACATCGCTAATGATCCCCAGTATCAGCACCGCGAGATGGCTTGCAGGATGCCCATGGTGAAATTAGCACAGAACAGAAGCTGCGCCTGGTCCAAGAGTTGTTTGCAGCTGGCGTAGCCCAAGTGGAGGCGACATCGTTCGTTTCCCCCAAGTGGATTCCCAAGCTCGCGGATGCAGAGGCTCTGATGAAGGAACTGACGGATAAGTCTGACACCATCGGGCTGGTGCCGAACTTCAAAGGATACCAGCGCGCTGAAGCGGCGGGTGTCAGCGCCGTAACGTTTGTCGTCTCCGCGAGCCCGCGACACCAGCAGGATAACTTGCGCATGTCGCTGGAACGTTCTCTCGATGAACTGCAACGTATAGGAGAGGCCGCCCGCAATAGTGGAATTGAAGTGCGCGGCGCCATTTCCTGCAGCTTCGGCTCACCGTACGAGGAGGAAATCATCACACCCCACCAAGTGGCGTCCATCGCGAAACAACTGGCGACGCTCGGGGCCAGTGAGATTAGCCTGGCTGACACAGTCGGCGTAGGGACGCCTGAAGTAGTCAGCGCCGTCCTCGATCACGTCCGCCGCGAGTTACCGAACACTTCCTTGGCACTGCACCTTCATGACAGGTACGGTCTCGCGCTCGGCAACATCGTGATCGCCTTGGAACGAGGAGTCACGACATTTGAGACGGCACTTGGCGGTTTGGGCGGTTGTCCGTTCGCTCCAGATGCCCCTGGCAACCTCAACACGGAAACGTTTGTCGGTTGGATGCAACGCATGGGAATTGAAACTGGCGTCGATCTCACAGCCCTAGCCGCCATTCGTAGTTGGCTGCTGGATCAACTGGAAGTTTCTCAGTCCTAATTCATGAACGATTGTAGGAGGAGATTTCTATGTCGGACATCGCCATTGCTGCACGGCTGAACCAAATGCCCATCGGCAGCTTGCACCGCAAAGTGACTGCCATTGTGGGCGTCAGTCTGTTCTTTGAGCTTTTCGACGTCTATTTGGCTGGCGTGCTGGGCTCAGTGCTGGGAAAACAATTTCACGTGAGCAGTGCAATCCTTCCTCTCTTACTCGGTTCGGCATTTTTAGGTATGTTTCTCGGTGCAATTTTTTTGAACGGACTGGCGGATAAGATCGGTCGTCGGAAAGCCCTCATGTTTGTATTGTCCGTTTATTCAATTTTCACGTTTATCGGAGCATTTAGCCCGAATGTAGGTTTTCTAATCGTCTTTCGGTTTCTAGCTGGATTGGGCATTGGTGGTCTACCACCGCTGACTGATACGTACCTGAGTGAGTTGTTGCCATCCGAAAACCGCGGTCGAATGATGGCATGGGCATACACGCTCCAATTTTGCTCGACACCAGTGGAAGGCTTTTTGGCCCGAACTGTTGTCCTTACCCATCATTGAACGGGTACAGCGCAAATGGTTGATTGTTGGCGCAGCCTTCTTCATGGCCGTGTTTGGCATCCTCTTTGGTATGGCCAACAGCCCAGCGCTGATCATTGTGTTCGGATTTTTGTACACGCTGGTTAGCAATATATTCTCTAACTCCTATCACATCTTTCAGGCTGAGATCTATCCGACGTCTATTCGGGCAACTGCTGCAGGTTCGGCCTACAGTCTCAGCCGTCTCATGAGTGGTTTAATGCCGTTTATTCTCTTGCCAGTGCTAAAGCTTCACGGCGCGACAATGATGTTCACCGTTGTGGCTCTCGCTATGGTCATCATCATGATCGACATCGGTGCGTTTGGCCCCCGCACGTCTGGTAGATCGCTCGAGGAAGTCAACGAGTCAATGTTGCACGGACAGTCGAACGGTACGGGGCAGACTTTCCAGTCCTAAAGAACGCGAAAGAAAGGGCCTGTCCCCAACCAGCATGAAAATGCTCAAGGATAGGCCCGTCTGACCGTTTATCCGACAGTAGAAAGTGGCTTCCGAAACGTGCGAACAGTGACATGATGAGTCTTTCCGTCATCTACAAGCTGCAGATACTCGCCCTCTCGTTCTTCGCCGTCGATGATCCAAACTGTCACTGGCTCATCTCCACGTCGCCGATGATCTTCCGTGCCGCTGTAGTCGTGGCGGTCGACATGTCCGTCAGATCCACACTGGACCTCAATGGCATACACCGCTTGACCGAATCTGTAGTGCACTGTGAAAGCGTCCCATTCCGGCGGAACACACGGCCGGATATACAGGCGATCACTGCGACGCATCACACCCAATACATATTCAATGCCAGCCTGGTACATCCAACCTGCAGCCCCTGTGTACCATGACCACCCAGCGCGGCCCTCGTGCGGCTCCGCTGTGTAGACGTCCGCGGACATCACATACGGTTCATTGCCGTAGTTCAGGACTTCCCGTGATGTTTGGGTATGGCGAATGGGATTGAGCATGGAAAAAAGTTCAAATGCCTTATCACCCCTCCTGAGCATCGACCAGGCGACAATGCTCCATATGACGCCGTGCGTGTATTGCCCACCGTTCTCGCGAATCCCCGGTGGATAACCCTGAATGTACCCTGGGCTCGGCTTTGACTCATCGAACGGCTTTGTCAGCAAGCGCGCAAGGGAAAGCTCGCGGTCGACAAGTTCACGATCAAACGATCGCATCGCCCGCATTTGCCTATCTTCAGACGTTCCTTGCGAAATGACCGACCAAGACTGAGCGATGGCATCAATCCGACATTCCCTGTCCTCGATGGAACCAAGCCAAGTGCCCGCATCGGTGAATGCTCGACGGAACCAAGCGCCATCCCATGCATACGTATTCAGACTATCTTCGAGCTTGGCAACCAACTGGCGAAACTCTGCAAGCTCGTCGGTGAAATCCGAATGGAGATCGACATCTTTCCCGATGTGGATGAAGCGCTTCATAATGTCGAGCAGGAACCAGCCAAGCCACACGCTTTCTCCCCGTCCCTTTGCACCGACGTGATTCATTCCATCGTTCCAGTCGCCGGTACCCATGAGGGGAATACCATGTTCCCCGAACCGCGACGCGTGTCTGATGGCTCGCAGGCAATGTTCCAGAATTGTTCCCTGCTCACGGGACACCACTGTGTCTTCGTATCGCTCTAACTCTTTGTCTTTCAGCACTTCGCTATGGATAAACGGTATCTTCTCCTTGAGAATGTCGACATCTCCTGTGTGTTCGATGTAGCGAGACACCGCATACGGCAACCACAGCAAGTCATCCGAAAACTTTGTCCGGATGCCTTTTCCGGTTTCGTCGTGCCACCAGTGTTGCACGTCTCCTTCCTGGTACTGATGGGCGGCATTGTGCAGAATCTGCTGCTTGGTGATGTCAGCGTCTGCATGCAGCAATGCGAGCGAGTCCTGCAACTGATCGCGGAACCCGAACGCGCCACCCGCCTGATAAAATGCCGTTCGCGCCCATAGTCGGCAGCACAGTGCTTGATACACGAGCCAACCGTTCAACATCACATTCATGGCCCGATCCGGTGTTCTGACTTGAATTTGCCCCGCGATTCTGTCCCAGTATCCAGTGACGGCAGCAAGCGCTTCATCGTAGGCGGAGCTTCGGCTGTACCTTCGAATGAGCGTTGACACTTCGCTCTTGGATGCGGCGCATCCGAGCAGAACCGTGACGGTCGCGTCCTCATGCGGCGGGATCTCGATGACCGTCTGTACAGCCCCACAGGTGTTCGCAAATGTACCCGTTCGCCCGGACAGTTTGGCTCTATCTAGTGCAGCGGGGTGTTCTAGTGTTCCGGAGGGCCCGATAAACTCTGTTCGGTCTCCAGTCCACGAATACAGCGCGCTGTCCGTGCTGTCGGATGGCGTCTCGCGGGCGATGTGCACAAAGCCAATGGCGTCCCGAAACGTCATCTGGTAAGTGTTGCTTGCGAGCAGCGTAGAGATTTCCTGATCCCAATCGGTTGCGATGAACGGAGCCTCTGCTTCTCGGCTGACACCGAGTACCCATTCTGCGTAATACGTCACGGCGATCCGCTTGCGTACGTCACTCTTGTTGCTCAGTTTGAGGCGGATGATCTTTAGCGGATCGTCCAGTGGAACGGTGGTTTCCATCTCGTGAACAACGTCACCGCCGGACTGTGTGATCCGACTGTAGCCCCACCCGTGTGTGACTTCAAAGGCGCGGTCGCCGCCAGCTGGCTTGGGTGTAGCCGACCAGACATCGTTCGTGTCCAGGTCGGATAGATAAAGGCATTCGCCGGGGCGGTCAAGAACGGGATCGTTGGTCCAAGGCGTCAACTTACATTCGCGTGAGTTGCGCCACCAGCTGTACCCCGTCCCTAATTCTGTGAGGATGCAGCCGAAATGTGGATTCGCGAGAATATTGCTCCACGGTCTCGGCAGATACCAGCCGCTTTGCACGTACATTTGGTACGCCTTTCCGCCCTCGACGAAGCCGCCCCAGCCGTTAAAGAACTCACCCTGTGGCGGAATGTGAGGCGTACGCTGGCGTTTGGGCTCAGCCACGGGACGAACACGAAAACCTGGCTTCCCTCCACCGTCTTCCGTCTGTATTTGTGCAAGAAGGCTTGGGCCGCCTGCACGCAACCAAACGCGAGCCACAGCCCTCAAGAGCCTCAACTGCTCCTCTGCAAGTTGGGTTGCTTTGAGACCCACAATCCTTTTCAGCTCACCGATGCCGACAGCAGCAAGATTTTCACGTAACCTATGGATCAGTTCGTCCTGATAGCCACCGCTTGTTTCATCGATGACGACCAAATCTGCCGCCACCCCCATGTCATACAAGTACTGGTGCTGGCGGGCAACCAGTGTGACAAACGGCAAGTCCGCCAGATTCTGTACACTCACCACAGCAATCGGGGCGTCTCCGCTAACGCCAAAGGACCACAGTGAAGACCTGCCAAGTACATTTTTCTGTATCGCCTCGCGGCGCCCGCGCGACAGTGGTGATGTATAAAGAAGTTGACCAGCTAAGTGTTGAGCCTCGGTCGCTTGTTGTGGGGTCAAATGCAGATGTCGCAAATCGATTTGCGTCCGTACCCACGCCAAGTGAAAGGCTCTGTCTGCCTGAGATGGCTCTCGCAGGTGCCGTACAATATCCAACGCCCCATCTCGGCTGTCGGCAACGCCCGTCACGATGTACAATGTTGCACTCTCCCCCGGGGCGACTCGGAGGGACCTTCGCATAATGAACGCAGGGTCAGCGACAGAGCCGACCGAACCTCGAAGCCGCCCAACTATAGCCTTTGGTGATCGGAGCGAGTAGCCTCGACCAATAAATGCCGCCCGATCCGTTTCGAACTCGTACTCGCCCGTCTCCCGGCCGTCAACAAAAGCGGTATGAACAGCCCACGTTTCGTGTTCATCTTCTTCGCGTGGTCGGCGTTTTGCGAGCAGGCACTCAAGAGCGGCCTCATGGCTGGTTTGAACAAACAATTTGCTGAAGGCCGGATGTGCGCTGTCGGCAGATTGCGTGGCCAAGGCCAGTTCGAGAAATGTTGTGATTTGTAACGTACGCTCCTCGGTGCTCTCATTAACGAGTCGAAGCCTTCGAACCTCCGCGTCACTATCTGGCGCCACGGTAATTTCCAGGCGGGACGAAATCCCGTTCCAGCGACCCTCGTAAACGGCTTTATCGAGGCGGAAAACTGATTTTGTTTCCTCGAGTCCGCCACACGGAAAGTTCGCAACACTCCAAGTGGCCTCTGATCCAGCGTCGTGGACATAGGCAATCGCACCGGATGTGTCAATCACCGGATCTTCCCGCCACCTGGTCACATTCAGTCCATTCCAGGTCAACAGACCATTTCCATCATTGGTCACGATACTTGTCATACGCCCGTTCGACATCACGTTCACTTCTGGTGTCACGGTTTGTTCGCTGAACGTCCGTTCTGTTTCGTCCGCGTGACCGTTCATGTCGGGCAGCTTGGCATGTGTGCCAGGAACTTCGATCATGGCCGCTTTGGCAGGTATCCGCTCTTGAAGCAGCAAATCGGCTGCCCTGACGTGAGGATCTGCATGGAATCGCTCAATCATCGCGTTGTCAGTGAGCAAATTGACAAGCGTGAGCATACTCATGCCTTGGTGATGGGCCATAAAACTTTGAATGATTTTGTATCGACTTCCCGAGGGCAACCGCTCTACGGTGAAGTCGACCGCTTCATAAAAACCGAACTCGCCAATCGCCCCGATTTCTTTGAATCGGTTCAATGCCGAAACAGCCGCTTCACCGGCGTATGGCAAAGCGAGAATCGTGGCATACGGTGCAACGACAAGATTGCGTTCCAGCCCCCTGTCCAGTCCCAGTCCTGGCACACCAAATGCCTGATACTGGTAGTTCAGCTGATAGTCAAATGCGTAATACCCACTTTCTGATATCCCGAACGGAACCCGGTTCATGTCTGCATATTGACGCTGCCGATGGATTACCCCATGGTAGGTGGAGTCCCATACAGTGTTCCGGTAGGTACGCATAATGAGGCCCGGCATCAAATATTCAAACATGGTTCCTGACCAGGACAACAGCGTTTTGAAATTCCCCGATCGCGTCATCGTACGGCTCAAGGCGAACCAATGGGAAACGGGTACTTGCCCAAGTGCGATGGCCACGAAGCTCGCTTGACGTGCTTCCGATGCCAAAAGGTCGTAAAGTATCGTTTCTCGCCGGTTCGCATCCACGTGAAATCCCAGACAAAACAATTGTTCGTCAGCATTGTACAGGCTCTGGAAGTCAGTGTTTTCGATAAGCTGTTCGATGGCTTCCGCTAGTCCGTCTATTCTCGCTGTGAGGGACACTTCCTGACACCCCTCTCGAAGCGCTTGTAGAACGACCAGCAAATACGCTATCAAGTTCCCGGAATCCACAGTAGACACGTATCGAGGGGCAAGCGGCATGGCCGTTTGCGTGTCATACCAGTTGAACAAATGGCCATTCCATTTTTCCATTTTACCGAGCGTCTCGATGGCGTTCTCCAGACGACGGAGCATCGTCTCGTGATCAATAAAGTTGAGGTCCCGCGCTGCAACCACACATGCTAGATACAGTCCGATGTTGGTGGGAGATGTTCGATGGGCGATGACCTCTGTCGGATGATACTGAACGTTGTCGGGTGGCAGCCACGATTCTTCAGCAGTGACATATCGCTCATAGAACGACCAAATTTGACGAGCCCGCTCGTTCAACATTGGTCTGGCGGCGTCAAGCCACGCCAGCCGTTGCACGTTTTGCGGGCGATTCAAACGCGCGACCAAAGGACGAGCCAGAAGCCAAATAACGAGTCCAACCGTTCCGAATACACCATTTTTCACATCGCCAGTCAGCCACGCGGTGGCGGCAAAAAGAGCCATCACAACGTATCCAATTGGTTCATACACGAATACCCGTCGATTCGTGGGGGCATGATCCGTTCGTTTTGCCGGTAACCACTCCAGTAAATTCCGTCGGCTCACAAACATCCGGTAGAGCGCTCTTACAATTGCGTCCCCCGCGAGGATGGCGGCAAATGGCAACGTGATCAGTTGGACGCCGCATTGCATAAACGTGACACCCACGGGCTTTAATCGCCTATCGCCCAGAAGTGCCTGCAGCAACGTCCGAATGAATGGCAAGAAGATGGTCAACAGGATGACGGTTTCCCAGACCAGTTCCCGACCTGGGAGAACGTGTAATCCAAGCCACGCCACGATGAACAAGACCGGGGCAACGAGGCTCCGGCGCATACTGTCCGCGATGAAAAGACGAGTCATTCCGCACAAATCAATACGCTGGCGGACGCCATCTCTGTTTTGACACGTGCGGCTCAACCACTTCATCAGTTGCCAATCGCCGCGAATCCAACGGTGGCTCCGGCGCTGGTAGGCGTAAAACGTGGATGGATAGTCTTCCACGATCTCGATATCGGAAGCGAAACCGCAACGCAGAAATCCTCCCTCGAGTACGTCGTGACTCAGGACATGATTGTCCGGAATTCGATTTGCGACCGTTTTGTGAAATGCCTCTACGTCAAAAATTCCTTTTCCCACGAAAGCCGCTTTGCCAAACAAATCTTGATGGGGATTGGCAACGGCGAAGGCATACGGATCGATTCCCGGTTCCCCGGTCCACAGCGCAGCAAACCGAGACTTTTGCGTGGATTCAAAACTTACAGCAACACGGGGCTGCAGCACGCCAAAACCCTCGACGACACGAGTGCCGGCCTCATTGAGACGCGGTCGATTGTAAGGGAAGTGGATGGTTCCAGCCAAACGACTGACGACGCCGATAGGGAGTTGCGTGTCGTGATCGACAGTAAATACATAGCGTATGTCTCTGAGGCATGCCGTTTCGCCGTGAATGGTTGTAAAACTGGTGTCTTGACTGCCGGCCAGTCTCTCCACGAATTCGACCAGTTTGCCGCGTTTACGCTCCCATCCCATGTAGATATCGTCGACTGGATTATAGCGACGGGAACGGTGAAATATAAAGAACTTATCACGCCCGTACTTTGCCCGTAGGTCATCGATTCTGCGGATGGCATGCGCCACCAGCCGCTCATCTCCCTCAACGGTCTCCGCATTTGCGTCTTCAAAGTCTGCCAGTACGGCGAAGTAGATATGTTGCTGACGATTTGCCAGATAGTGCACGACTAATCGATCCATGACGTCGTCCACGTCTTCAACAGTCGACCAAATGACGGGAATCACCACCATCGTGCTGGCATCCTCAGGTAAACCGTCGGAAAAGTCGTAGCGCAGGAGCGTCGTGGTGCGGAAAAACCGCAGAATTCCAGCATGTAAAATCGTGGTTGTCCATTCGCTGACTGGCAGAGCCAGCGCCAGACAAACGAAAACCCAGGATAAACCCCGAATGTTTAGCCCGTACGTCAACCACATTGCTGATAAGACCATCATACCAATAAATAGGACGGCTGCAGCCGACATGTACGTCGACAGAGGTTGACGACGCAGGGTTAGTTGCGGCAACCTCCGTGGCCGTGTGACTTCGGACAAAGCTCGGCGCATCGCGAGAATTCCGTTGGGATCGAGCAGATAGTGGCCAAGGCACCCCTCACGCGGAAACAAATTGTCTCTATTCGCATCGCCGCGGACACTGTTGTCTGTGGCCAAGTGTACCGCGGTGTGAGCCACCAACGTTTCAGGAACATTCAATTGTCTCGCAATTTCAGTGACACGCCCGCGTAGCAGGTCCTGACTTGTGAAATCCATCCGTTCATATTCACTTGGTGCATGAGCTAAAAGGATTTGCTCCACGTGGGAAATCTTTTTGAAAGTGGATCGCCATGGATGCCGCTCAAGGGTGTGCAGGCTCGTCACCAGGTTGCCGCAAATCACCTGCAACTCCGCCTGAAGTTGATGCTCAAACGACACCATCTTCTCTAGGCTCGATTGGCTGTTTTCGATATGTGCGGCAAGCCAATCTCGGACGATTCGGATGTCGGGTTCCCACTCGTTTAAGTGCCGCAGAAGATGCACAACCCCCACAGGGGTGAACAATTTTTCCTGTTCTGGACGATCCAGCAACGTGCGGATTTGTTCGCCCGTCGCGTGCTTTTCACCAAGCCGTTCCAGCAGGGCGGCAACAGAACCACAAACTTCATGTCGGTGCTGGACTTCACGCATGGCCTGTGCGAGGCGATGAATGATGGCCACCCGCATAACCGGAGACAGAGCCCAACATTCCATCGTCTTTAACGCGGAAACTTCCTGATAGGCTTGTACGTAATTCTCAAATGATGCCACGTCGTAAAGTCCGTCTGTATGCTCGAGGTAATCGTCGCAGATTGCATAAATGCGCGGCATTCCGGTATTGCTGCTAAATCCGGTACGCCAAGTGATTTCGTTGCTCCGCAACGCTGGAAGTTGCTGAAGCGTCTTCCGCGGCAGCTTTCGCAAAACCTCTTGGGCTTGTGTCTCCAAAAAAGCAATGTGGTCAAGCAACCAGTCTTCCGCTGGTTGCATGCATTCCGCACGGCTGTTCGCTAGTTGTTCAGCAAACGCGTGAAGGCCAAGCATGTCAGATTGAAAAACTGACCAGAAGCGTCGGGTTCGAAGATTGGATGTTGTTAATTCATTTGTCAACGCAAACTCACGCGCTCGTGCTTGGAGTTGGTCACTGTTAAGAATCATGGGGCCTCCTGAGTACGGTCAATGGTTTGCAAAATGTGCTCCGAATGATAAACCACAAATCATCAATATTTCTAAATATACCCACATCCAAATCGGTTTATGAATTTCAATGAAGAGTTATGGGGCAACCCATGTAGAGCCGGGAAATGGGTTTACCGGGACAACGCCATTGGCGACCGTGCAAGAGACGGCAGAGCTCCCCGCCGTGTTGTACCTCTCGGAGATATCCCATATGCACAATGGCCGAGGGCACGTTTTTGGAGGGGGACTGTATGTCGATCGTGTTCGTGGGCACTACGATTTAAAAGCTCGTGTTGGTAAGAATTTAGCGGAGAGAAGCGTGGAATTGATACCGGATGAGGGTGCAGTTGCAGCAACCTGCGCCTTAATGGGACCCGCGACCTCGATTTATTTCAATACCGGCTTAGGTTTGCAAAGCGCAGGAAACGCGTTTGGGTTTGCATTTTTAGTAGCAATGGTGGCAATGTTCTTCGTCGCCTACGTCATTGCACAGTTCGCCAGAAGGTTGCCAAGTTCGGGATTTGCATACACGTTTTCCGTGAACGGTCTGGGTTCTCGACTCGGGTTTCTAACGGGCTGGTTGCTCGTGGGTGGCTATGCAATGTTATCTCCCATGTTGCTCGCTGCGATCGGGTATTTTTTGCATCTCTTTTTCACGCTCTATTTTGGTCTGAATATTGCCTGGGGGCTTTTTTCAATCGTCGTTGGTATACTCATTTTTCTCCTGACTTGTATGGGCGTCAACCAATCCGTTCGGGTTGCGCTGGTGATGCTTGTTATTGAGGTAGTGGTCATGCTTGCTTTCTTTGTCACCGTCTTGATTCACGGGGGCGCACAAGGAATTACATTTGCTGCATTCAACCCCAGGAATACGCTCAGGCCGGGTGATTGGAGTGGCATCGGGACAGCCATATTGTGGGCCATTTTAATGTTCGTCGGATTTGAGAGCGCTGCTACGCTTGGGGAGGAAACGAAGGATCCAACAAAAAACATCCCAAAAGCATTGTTTTACGCAGTGATTGGCATCGGTATTTTCTTTCTGATTGGTGCGTTTACCGCAGTGGTAGGCTACGGACCAAGTCATATCAGCTCAGTTGTAGCAAGCATTGCAAAGGGAAACAACCCCTGGGATGTTCTCTTTACTAGATACTGGGGCACAGGTGCTTCTGTAATCCTCATGTTAGTGATTTTGAATTCCATCTTTGCCAACTTGTTATCTGGCTTTAATGCGGTGGTTCGAATTATCTATGCAATGGGACGCGAGCAGTATTCCCAAAATTTCTCGGTAATGTATCTGAACGGAGACAGGTGCCCATCAATGCATCCATTATTTACGTGGTAATTAACGTGAGTCTCTTTTTCTATTACCGCCGGATTGGTCAGTTTCACTGGTTTAAACACTTTGTCATGCCATTGATCGCCACCGCATTGCTATATATGCCGATTACAGGTGTTATCATGTCGACGCTCCCTTCCGGAGGTGGAACCGCACCAATGACATACATCCCTTATGTAGTTGTTGGTTGGATCGTACTCGGTATTCTATACATGTTTTATCTCTCAGCAAAGCGAAAGGAAGTATTTGAACACATGGGATCGGTATTCGAGTGAACTACTCCCGCCTTCGCTAACGCTTAAAGGCGGGAGCTTCTTGTTTCATCGACCACTGCCTGCTGTAGCAGGTCTTACGTAATCTCCGCAAGCGTGAATTCGGCACGTCCCATGCCTACACGGTTTATGATTAGCCAGCTTGCCGCAATATTTCTAATCCTCGTCGCAGAATGTTGATAGCTGCATTTGTGTCGCGGTCAATCTCCAGTCCACATTTAGGACATTTGTGAATACGGACTGATAAATCTTTCTTCACGATGGTTCCACACCCACCACTGCACAACTGCGATGTGTAATGGGGTGGAACTTTCACTACTCTTTTACCTACGAATTTTGCTTTGTACTCGATATAAGTGGCCAGTCTTCCCCATCCTGCATTTGCGATGGATTTTGCAAGTCGATGATTCTTCATCATCCCTTTCACAAGCAAATCCTCCATGCAAATTAGGTCATAACGATTCACCAACGAGCGGCTGACTTTGTGCAAGTGGTCTTTCCGCTGGTTCGCCACATGGTCATGAATGGCTTGAAGATGATGTTTGGCCTTTTCACGGTTATTGCTCCCTTTCTTTTTTCGGGACAATTGCCGTTGTTTGCGTTTTAATCGCTTTTCGCTCTTTTGTAACCACTTCGGGTTCGCGAAAAAATCCCCATCGGAAGTCGCAATCAAAGACAGTAACCCAAGGTCAATGCCCACAGCGTTGTTCGTATTCGTAATTAGAGGCACGGATTCTGTCGCGTATGTAAGATTCGCGTACCATTTACCGTCGTGGAACTTCACATTGATGATTTTGACTGCCGTAGGGTCAAAAGGCTGGTGTGCAATCATTCTTACGAGGCCGATCTTAGGCAAAGACACATAGCCGTCTTTATGAAAATATCCAAGTCTAGCTTGCGGATAAGTGATGGAACGGTATCGAAATTTGTTTTTGAAGCGAGGAAAGCGAGTCCGTTTTTCAAAGAAATTGATAAACGCCTGGTCCAAACGTTGCAACACATTCTGCAAGACTTGAGAATGGACTTCTTTGTATTCGGGTTGACTTTGTTTCCATACAGGAAGGCGATTTTGCTGATCAGTATAACGAATCGAGACCCCGTTTTCTCGATAGATGATAATTCGTTCTTCAAGTGCGTGATTATAGAGTTTACGGCATAAATAAAAAGTCCGGAATAGTTTTTGTTCCTGTTCTTTGGTTGGTTCGAGGCGAAAACGCACTACACTAACGATTTCGCCCTCCTTGGTTTTCGATGTACCTTTTGATGGTCTCAATAGACGCACCTCCAGTAGTCAACAAACAGAAGCTACGAGACCAAAAATATTCCTTCCAAAGGGATTTTCGTATGATCGGAAACTCTTTCTTGATAAGCCTTGATGACGCACTTTTATAGGCATTGATGAACTTGGATAGTTCAGAATTAGGTTGAGCCTTGACTAGAATATGGACATGATCACCGTCATGGTTCCATTCTTGCAACGCGCGACATTGTAATTCGGCTGTATATACTCAAAAATCTCGCGCAAACGGGCGGAAACAACATCGTCAATCACTTTTCGCCTGTATTTGATAACCAGAACCAAATGGTAGTACATCAAGAACACTGAATGATTAGTGCTATCAAGTTCCATTGATTTCCCTACCTTTTACTACTGAAATTATAGCATTTATAGCAAAAAGCGCCATTCATCCCCCACCTTAGAGGTGGAGGACTTCTGGCGCAAGTACGTTAAATTTTCAACCGACTGATTCGTTTTCTCGTTCAAATACAACCACACCCTCGGTCTGAATTCGACTTGCGAGTTGATCAGTTGTGCGCTGTAACCAAATTAAGTCAATCGGCAGTAAGGTATTTGAATTCTCCGTTATATAGGTACATACTTCGTCCCACTTTAAAATATCCATACCCGGGGCATCTACCGCGAGGTCTATATCAGAACGTTCTTCATGGTCCTCACGGGCACGGGAGCCAAATAAAATTACACGGCGAACTTCCGGAAATACAAAAAAGAGCGGCACCAAGGATTCAATGGGCGGTGAGTTTCCCACGTCAACCCTTGCCTGCAGATTGCTTTCTGTATCTTCAAATCTGTCGAGCATACGACTCACACCTTCTATCACCATTGTAACACGTCAAGCATGTTACAAATCAGGCAAAAAAGAGTCTCGGCACGACGCAATCGAGACTCTTTTTTGCAGGTTACGTTCATCTTCATGTTTCGGCATCATAATGGCTCATCAGTGAACACTTTTATCAGTGTATCCCGGTCAAATAAACGTTACACCCAGCTATCAACTCACTCAAACCGCAGCGCATCAATCGGCTTCAAATTCGCCGCCTTCCGTGCCGGATAAACGCCAAACACCACGCCGATCCCGATCGAGAACACCGCGGCCAACACGATGGCCGACACGGACAGCAAGCTTCCCGTCCCCATGACATGCGCTGCGACAATGGCGCCCGCACCGCCGAGAATGATGCCCATCACAGCGCCCGTGAAGCTGAGAATCACAGACTCCAACAAAAACTGCGACGAAATGATACTCCGTTTCGCGCCAATGGCCTTGCGAATGCCAATTTCCCGTGTACGCTCCGTCACGGACACGAGCATGATGTTCATAATGCCAATGCCCCCGACGAGAAGCGAAATGGCCGAAATGCCATCAAGCAACAGGGTCAAAATCCGCGAAATCCCACTGAGCGCGCTCAAAATCGTCGCCTGGTTGCTGATGCCGAAGTCATCCGATGCACTGCCGGCCAACTGATGCTGGACGCGCAATGTCGACTCAATTTCCAACTGCGCCTGATCCATCACGTCTGACGACTTCGCCGAAACGAGAATCTGAGTCACACTGTTCGATCCCGTCAACAAATTCTGCGCAGTCGTTATGGGGATGGCTATCGCGTCATCCTGACTCGTAAATCCGCTCGAGCCTTGGCTGGCAGCCACACCGACAACCGTGAACGGAATACCTTGAATCTGTATCGTTTGCCCTACCGGATTCCCTTGGCCAGCGAACAAAGTCTGTGCGACATTACTGCCTAGCACGGCAACAGAGGCGGAAGAAGCGACCTCCTGCTGCAAAAAGAAGCGCCCCTGGGCCATAGTGACATCTTTGATCTTCGGATACTGGTCATTCGTGCCCTCTATGGCAGTGTTCGTGTTGTTGCTCCCGAACACGACCTGCGAGTTATGTGACACAAGCGGCGCCACATATGCAACGTCCGGATCCTGAGCGGAAATGGCGTTCGCATCCGACACCGTGAGCGTCGAAGCCGTCCCCATGCCTTGGCTGATGCCGCCGCTGCGTGTCGATCCCGCCATGACCGTCAGCACGTTCGATCCCAAACTCTCCACCTGCTTCGTCACACTATCCTTCGCGCCCATACCGATGGCGGAGCTCAAAATGACGGCCAACACCCCGATGATGATGCCAAGCATGGTGAGGAAAGATCGCATCTTGTTTGCCCGAATGCTTCGCCACGAGACTCGAAACACTTCAATCCACATGAGGAGTCACCGCCTCTTTTGCAGCCGCCGCGTGATCCGACTCGATCCGCCCGTCACGAAACCGCACAATCCGCTTTGCATGTCGCCCAACTTCATCTTCATGCGTGACGATGACGATGGTGTTCCCCTGCTCATGCAGCTCCTCAAACAGCCGGAGAATCTCCTCGGTAGTATGGCTGTCGAGCGCGCCCGTCGGCTCGTCGGCCAGCAGGAGGACAGGTTGATTCACAAGTGCCCTCGCGATAGACACGCGCTGCTGCTGACCACCTGACAGCTCATTCGGCCGGTTGTGCATCCGACTGCCCAGCCCGACCCGCTCCAGTGCCTCAACAGCCCGTTGCCGCCGTACACGTGCAGGAACCCCCGCATACATCATGGGCAACTCCACGTTTTCGAGCGCCGTCGTCTTCGGCAGCAAATTAAAATTCTGAAAGACAAAGCCAATCTTGCGGTTGCGAATCTCCGCCAACTGATCCTCAGAGAGTGACGTCACGTCATATCCGTCGATGACGTACTGGCCCGACGTCGGCGTATCCAAACAGCCAATCATATTCATCGCCGTCGACTTGCCCGATCCCGACGGACCCATAATAGCAACGAATTCACCTTGGTCGATGGTGAGATCGATCCCGTCCAGAGCACGAATGGTTTGACCACCGATGGCGTATTCCCGATACAAGTCGTGAATCTCAATGAGCGGCCGCATTAGCCTTTACCTCCAGATCGACTGCCGCCGCCTCCGCCGCCAGCGAAGCTGCGACCTCCAGCACCACCGAATCCAAAGCCGCCGCTACTACTCTGCGAAACAATCGCAGACGCTGTCTGACCTGGGAGTACCAGCAGAATCTTCTCACCCGTCTGCAAACCTCCGGTGATCTCAACAGAGTTCGAACCCATCAGGCCGACCTGGACAGGTTGGAAGTGTACCCCCGCCGGGAGGTTGGACTTGCTCTTTGAACTCGTTCCCCCGCTGCTGGACCGCGAGCCAGCAGTCCCGGCACCGCTAAAGCCTGAACCGCTGCCTCCAAAGCCCGATCCAGAACCGCCCGACCACGCATGTCCACCTGTCGAGTTCGATCCGCCCGCACGACCCGACCATCCACTCGCAGCCTGATTCCCAGATGTGCCGGAGACGCTTCTGCCGGCTTTCCCACTCCCGGTTGCCGCACTACCGCCATAGACGTAGACGCCTTCCATGGACCCCATCTGATGGAGCGCAATGGCTGGCACGGTGACGACATTCGACTTCTGAGCCGTCTGAATGGACACACTTGCTGACATTCCAGGCTTCAAATTGCCAGATGAGTTGTCAACGGTGGCCATCACCGTGTATTGGGTCACATTCGAAACCGTTTGGGGCATCGGGTAGACCTGCGTAATGGTGCCCTTGAAAGTCTGATTTGGGTAAGCGGGTACGGTCACCGTGATCGGATCGCCCGGTTTAACCGAACCGATTTGAGACTCGCTCACTTGGAGATTCACCTGCAGATCCTGTGCGTTTGCATCATCCATGACGATAAAGCCACTGGAACCAGAGGATGAGCTTGAACTACTAGAACTACTGCTAGCCTTGCTCGGGTCCTCGCCCACTTGCCCATTCATCTGCGTAATAATGCCGTCAATCGGCGCCTTCAATATCGTCTCCGCATCAGCCAACTGTGCAGATTGAAGGTTTGCCTGCGCGTTCTGCACAGAAGCCTGTGCACTTGCAACCTGTGACTCATCGGAAGCGATCGTCGCCTGTGTCGCCGGTTGCTCATCGTTTTTGAGTGTCAATTGCGCACTTTGCAGCGCCTCTTGCGCATTCGTCACAGCATTCTTGGCGTTATCGAGTGACTGCTTCTCACTGGTCCTATCGTTGTATTGCTGCTGTGCCAACTGAAGATTCTGCTGCGCCTCGTTGTATGCCTCCTGGGCTTTTTGTTGGCTTTGTGAGGCATTACTTTGATCATTCGCTATATTGGCCTGGTCTGTTGCGACAGACTGCTGGTCCTGAGTCACCTTGGTCTGAGCATCCTGAACTTGTGTATAAGCTGTGTTCAAGTCGCTGTATTCACTTTGATAGGTGCTGACGGCGGTTGAGTATGGGTTAGATCCCGTATAGCCGCTTTCCGCCCAGTGATTCGCCAGTTGCAATTCCGCGTCATACTTCTCGTACGCAGCCTGGACCTGCTGTTGAGTTACGTCTCCGTACTGTGATTTCGCATTTTGCAGTGCTTGCGTGTCCTGCTGAAGCGTGGCCTGGTCCGTGGTGAGTTTTTGCTGATCAGTCGCTAGAGCAGTGTCTGTAGTCGCGTTTAACGCCTGTTGAGCCTGAGTGACCGCGTTCTGAGCACTTTGCAACTGTGCCTGCGCACTCGTTCTATCATTATATGTAGCCAATTGATCCTGATATTGCTGCTGAGCTTGACTGAGAGCCGTTTGAGCTTTTTGTACAGCTAACTTATCCGTTGAAAGCTGTGCAGTGGTTGTCCCCTGCTCGTCTTGGGCAAGCTTGGCATTTGCAGCACTCAAGCTCGCGTTCGCCTGCTTCACACCGGCCTCAGCTTGTGCCACCTGAACTCTCTCATTCGAATCATCAATCTTGGCCAATACTTGGCCTGCTTTGACCTTCTGGCCAATCTTCGCAGAAATACTGGTCAGTAATCCAGTGTGCGAACCCTGGAAGTTCAAGTCAAGTTCAGTGGGTGCCTGAATCGTACCGGAGGTACTGACATCTTGCGTTACGGTCCCGTATCCAACGGTATAAAGCTGGCTAGGCGAGATGGATGTGTTTGTCTTTAACTTGGCCATGGTCACCGGAATTCCGACACCAAGGACAACGACAAGCGCTGCCCCTCCATAAAGCCATTTCCGCCGGGATTTTTTAAATAACGGTTTGACAAACTCCGCTTTTTCCTGTGGAGAAATGCTCATAAACCGCCCGCTCCTTACCCCATTCAATTTTCAATGAAGATATGTTATAGCACACGTTCCCCTAGTAAATCATTACGAATCACCAAGACAACCTAGCATGGCTAACTTGAAAATACATTGAAAATTGACGGGAGGACGAGCAAGTTTATCAAAAACATCGATGCATATCATTTACCCTACATGCCTAGGCCGGAAGAATCCCCAACTGCGGCGGATGAGGAACTTCGTGCCCGACCAAATCGCCGTCTAAGCCGCGCTATCCAGTTGTCCAGTATGACGTACACCACAGGTATCAGGACCAATGTGACTAGTGTGGAGAACGTCAGTCCAAATGCGATAACCGTAGCCATTGAAGCGAGCGTCTCGGCCCCCGCGCCATAGCCAATAACGAGCGGCATCATCGCTAGGACCGTGGTTAACGTCGACATCAAAATAGGCCGCAGACGAATCGGCCCCGCCTCGACGAGCGCCTCGCGCAGTGTTCGCCCGCGCTTGCGCAACTGATTCGTGTAGTCAATGAGGACGATGGCGTTATTTGCAATGAGGCCCATCACCATGATCACGCCAATCGCGGAGTCGATGTTCATGGATCGGTGTGTGATGAAGAGTCCGAGTGCGGCGCCAATGAAGGTTGGCGGCAAACAGAACATGATGACGAGCGGTGTCAAAATCGCCTCAAATAGGCTGGCCATCAGCATGTACAGAAGCAAGATAGAGAAGCCAAAGGCCGCGATCAGCCCGATGAAAGCATTCTTTAAGAATGCACCATTCTGCCCAAAGCCAACGTAGTATCCCTGGGGGACGTGAATGGTTTTCAATTCTTTCCCCAACGTTGCTTGCACACGGCCGGATGTCACGCCGTACGGGGTTGCCGTGACGGTGACGGATCGGACGTCGTCGACGTGATCGATCTGCGGTGGTTCCTGCGATGCCGTGATAGTTCCGAGCTGTGTCATCGGCACCAGTTGACCACTGTTGTTCGTCACCGTCACTTGCGACAGGTTGTTCAGGTTTTGTGAAAATGACTTTGGCAACTGCACGACAATGTCGTACTCTTTGTTGCCTTGATAGAACGTGGACGCTTTCGTTCCCTGGAATGCCGATCGCAGAGCTGCCTCTATCTGCTGCTCCGTTAAGCCATACTGCTGCAAAGCAGTTTGGCTGATGTTCAATTGGTAGTCGGGCGTGCCTGTCGCTGTCTGGTTATCGACGTACTCGAGGCCTGGTGTCTGCTTCATCAACTTCTCAACTTGACCGCTCAAAATTCGCAGCGTATTCGTATCTGGGCCTTGAATCTGCACGGAAATGCTGTTCGATCCCGGCCCGCTCCCGTTCGCAGACCCCGGCGTGACCAATATCTCTGCTCCAGGGATGTTTTGCACAACGTCGCCAAAATCGTGTGTCATCTGATTGACATACTGGTTGGTGACGCTGTTGTTGAAGGTGAGATCGAGTGTCGCTTGATTTGTCGCGCCAAGGTCACTGTACGAATTCCCGCCAATCTGCGCAACAATCTGCTGGATGCCCTTCATGTGTTGTTTCGCTAGTGCTTCAACCTGCTGAGCAACACGATTCGTCGAGTTGAGATCCGATCCGTCCGCGGTCTTAATAGAGATGGACATTTCCTTGTTCCCGACATTCGGAACCAACTCAAATCCGATGGCCGGGACAAGGAAAATGGAGAGAAGAAACATCCCCGTCGTACCAAGAACGATGCTTTTTCGATGGTTCAAACTCCACTCGAGGACATGCCTGTAGGCACGCGTCACATCGTACATGCCCCGGCCAAACCAATCGAACGGAGCCCAGGCGCGAAACGGCGTTCCACCTATCCCCGGAATCGTCTCCTGCACTTCAAAGCGGCGACCGCGCAACAGCCTGGAAGCCAACATCGGCGTAAACGTGAGAGCCACAAACAAAGCGGCAATATGTGAAAAGCTGACCGTCATCGAGAGGGGATGGAAGAACTGGCCCGCGATGCCGGGAACGAAAATGGACGGAGCAAAAACACAAATTTGCGCCAAAGCCGCGACGACAACAGCCAATCCGACTTCCCTTGTCCCCTCCTTCGCTGCCGTAATGGAGTCCATGCCCGACTGTCGAAAACGGAAAATACTCTCTAGGACGACAATCGAAAAGTCGACAAGGGAGCCAAGGCCGACGGCCAAACTGCCTAACGTGATAGAGTTTAACGAAAGTTTGCTGAAGTACATGAGGGCGAACGTGGCCAACGTCGCGATAGGAATGGCCACAGCCACGACAACGGTCGTCCGCACGCTGCGCAAAATCAGCAAAATAATCAAGACACCAAAGAAGAATCCGAGAATCGTATGGTTAACGACCGTGTTCACGGTATCTCGGACACTCTGTGCACTGTCCGTGAGGACGGATAAATGGATCCCTTGCGGCAACTGGGATTGAAGCTGTTTGACCTCGCTTTGAACTGCGTCCGACACACGAACCGTATTCGCGTCGCTCGACTGCGTGATGGAAAACGTCACCGCTGGTGCGCCGTTGACGGTGGATATCAGTGTCACCGTCTTATTCCCGTCTTGGATGTCAGCGACGTCTTGAAGCCGGATCGATCCGCCATTCCCCACCGGCACAGGCACATTCGCAAGATCCGAAGGCGACGTAAACTGTCCGTTGACGTGGAGCGGAATGAGCAAGGAACCCTTCTGGACCTGCCCAGCATCTGCCGACAAATTGTCTCCCTGTAAGGCTTGTACAACTTGTTGAACCGATAGATGGTAAAACTGCAGCTTGTCCGACTTGACATTGATGTTGATCTGCCGCGTCAAGTTTCCGGATTCAGTTGCCCCTGCAACACCATTCAAATGCTGCAGCGCAGGTTGGACAATGTTGCTAGCCACATCACTGATGGTTTGCTGAGACGCGTTCCCGTAAACGGACAACGTCATAATCGGCATACTATCCGGATTGAACTGTTCAACAGAAGGTGCCCCTGCATCACTTGGGAGTTGCCCTTGGACACGAGAAACAACACTTCTCATCTGATTGACTTCGTCACTTATGTTTGTGCCGTAATTGAACTCTACAATGACAAGGCTGCTGCCTTGCGTCGATGTCGACTGGATCTGTGAAACACCAGAAAGGCTTTGCAGCCCCTGCTCAATCGGGTTGGTAATCTGCTGCTCCACTTCCTGCGGAGAAGCACCGGACCAGGACGTCGCCACAGCGGCCACCGGTAAATTGAGTTTGGGGAACAACTCCTCCGGCAATTGGAAAACGGAAAATATCCCGACGATGACCACGGCTATCATGATCATGGTGATGGTCACGGGACGTCGAATAGAGAGATTCGCTATTTTCACCCTATTTTCTCCTCATCTATGAAGTCGGGGCATGTGCGTCAGCGTCAATTCACGAACCGCCAAGCGAATTCCCCTCAATTCGATCCGCCCTTGGACCCATCCTTCGACACAACCTTGACCTTGTCTCCATCCGAGAGTAAGTTCTGCCCTTGAACAACTATCTGATCCCCTACTTTGAGACCATCAGTAATTTCATATTGTGTACTGGACATCGCTCCGACCTGGACAATCCGACTATGCACAACTCCGTTCTGCTCAACAAAGACTTCCTCCGCACCGCTTTGCAAACTGAGTACGGCATCGGCTGGAACGAGGATCACCTTTTTCGCAGCGTTGTTCGTCAACTGACCTTGAACCTGCAACCCCGGCAGCAAACCAGAATGACTCCCGTTCAACACGACGTCGACCGGGTACTGGTTCGTAGCCGTTGTCAATTGCGGGTGAATAGCGAAGACCTTCCCTTGGAACGTCTGATTGAGACTCGGAACCGTTATGTTCACATTGTCGTTTTTGTGCATCTTGCCAATATCGGATTCCGGGACATCGATGGTTGCCATCGTGGGGTTGGTAGAGGCGATAGTGATGAGCGTCGTCTGTGGTCCAACCTGTTGACCGACCTGCGCACCCACAGACTGAACGACACCGGAAATAGGCGACACAACCTGTCCGTCTTTTATTTGTACTTGGAGGGATCGCTGTGCAGTATCCGCTTGAACCTGGTCCTGTCGAAGCGCATTTGCAGCATTATCCAACGTCTGTTTTGCCTGTGTTTTGTCCGCCGCTATTTTCTTCGACAAATCAAGCGAAGCAACAGCCGCTTTGTATTGAGCTTGCGCTTGCGCGAGTGCAGCCTGTGCTTCCTGTACTGCGAGATCCGCTTGCTGTGCGGTTACACTGTCACTTGCCGGTGGTACGGCGTCTGCCACACCTTTCTGGGCGTTTGCCAAATTGGCCTCCGCTTGCGAAATACCCGCCTGTGCCTGAGCCACTGCTTGAACCCCTTGGTTATGTTGCTGCTGATCCTGTTGGAGCGTATCGTAACCCTGCTTTAAGCTCGTATACACAGCATTGGTAGCATCCATGTTAGCTTGATATGGATTCTGACCAACATATCCACTTTCTTGCCAATGTTGGTAAAGAGATAATGCAGATGAATACTTCTGGTAACCTTGCTGGACCTCAGTCTGAGTGATAGAACCGTACTCAGCTTTGGCATCATCCAAATTCTGTTTCGAAATGGTCAAATTGCTTTGGGAAATGGTCAGCTGTTGTTGGGCGGACGTCAATGCTTGCTGATTTGCGGTGACGTTCTGCTGAAGTGCATCCTGCTCGGCTTGCGTGGTCGCCGTGCCATCCATCGTTTGCTTTTGTGCCAACTGCGCCTTCTGAAGACCGAGTTGTGCGTTCTTCAACGCTGCTGTTTGCTGCGTCAAGGCATTTTGGGCGGAGGAAACCTGCTGTTCAGCACTTAAGTTATCATTGTACAGCGCCTGTGCATCCGCGTACTGTTGCTGTGCACTGACCAGACTGGCGCTTGCTTGCTCAGCCGCATTTTGCTGTGGAACGTATTGAGCGTTATCAAGCGACGCAAGGGACTGACCTGCCGTGACGGTCTGGCCTACACGTACGTTTAATTGCGCCAGCTTGCCGGAGGCAGAGGGTGCCAGTGAGGTTTGAATGTAAGGTGTGATGGTACCGATATATGTATTTCCGATAGACTGGCTGGTGAGTTCGATAGTTTGCACACTAACAGCGAGTGGCGGCAATGCTTGCTTCTTCGCTAATCGCAAATTTGGCTCCCCGGTATCCATCCGTGTAAGGGCCGTAGTCATGTGTCTTGTCTAGCTAATAGTCGAGGAAAAAATGGCATCGTGCAACATTCTTTCGTTAACCATTTGTATAAAGTTTGTTAACAAAATGAATTTAACGGGGATTACCAGACTCTCAAGAGATTCAACCTATCGAAAACAAATCGCCCCTTCCGAATGACGTCTAGGAAGGGGCGATACACTTCGTTGTATGCAGCTATCGTAAAGTAGTCGATTGCGTTACTTTGTTGAATTCATTTGCTTTTGGATCTGCTCCAAGGACTTATAGGCAGGGTCAGACTGTTTCACTTGTTTCAACCCGTCCTCAACAGCTGCCTTTGCCGCCGTTTTGTTACCCAACTCGGATTCGGCAATCTCAAGGTTCAACCAACCAAAGCCGTAAGTCGGGTCAGCCTGCGTTGCCTTCTGGTAATACCCAACTGCCGTCTTCGCGTCGTGCTTATCGCGAAGATAGATATTTCCCAGGTTCGTATAAGCCAGGGCGGATTTCGGATCGATTGAGATAGCCTTCTTGTAATACGCGATGGCCTGCGTATCATTTCCGTTTACGTGGCTGGCAATACCCGCATCGATCTGCGCCTGTGCATCACTGGGCTTACTCTTTGCTGCATCTTCATATTTGGTGAGATTCGACTTACCTTCATATTGCTTTGCCCCAACAATCATGTTGCCGCCCTGTTGCGATTTCGTCGGCGTCGTTTTGGCTGACGGCGCTCCAGCACTGTTGCTATTACTAGAAACCGTATTGTTGGCTGTACCACCCGTCGTACTGCACCCGCTGACAACCGAAACGGCCAAGGCGGCTAATCCGATGGCACCAATCCAAGTTTTACGCATATTCTTACACCCCTCGTGTGGCTACTTCGTACCTAAAATCCAACCAGTGTAAAAACAAGACTGGTTCGTAATAGAGCTACGAGTTTAATTATGTAAAGTTGGGGGTCAAACGTCTATGGTCGATTCAGGAAACTCAACCAACGCCTTAAATTATCGTCTGGGCAATCCTATATCCCCTAACCCAGTAATATTTAGATAATATATCCATAGAAATGATTGCATATTGACGATATTTGTCGAATAATTGGATATGCTGACTGAACATGTCTGTCGTCTAGTTAGGCAATTCAGAAAGATAAGCGGCCAGCTAGATGGCTTTCAACCAGTTCAGCGAATTTTGGTAGGGGTGATCACAGATATGAAACGGATTTTGTCGTCTCTCACAGCGGCAACTATTGTGCTCGGTGCGAGCGCGGTTGCCACAACAGCGATGGCCTCCACGGGTCCTAAATTCGTGAAGGAAACCATCACAGTAGGTAAGTACCAAGCATCACCATCCGGCTTTGCAGCCCTCGATGGCAAATCTCAAACGACATATATGCCGATTTGGTATGTCATGCAGGGTTTGAAAGCCATGGGTTACACCGTTTCTTGGGATGGTACCAAGAATGAACTGAACATCGTGGCACCGAACGGCGTTTCGGCGGATTTGACGAACGTGAGTGCAGGTCACGGCAGCACATCTATTCTGCTAAACGGAAAAGTTGTACAGAAAGTCAACGCACGCGTCGCAAAGGATCCTGCATCCGGTGTAACAACAACGTATATGCCCATATGGTACGTACAGCAGGTCATGCAACGAGTAGACATCAACAGCTCATGGAAGCATCAGGTGTGGGCCCTGCAACCAGGTTCGCAATATGCAATTACGCTCTTTAACAACGATTCCTATGGTCCGTCAACCGGTATCCAAACAGTCAATAAGAACGTCATCGTGCTGGGTTCGAATACAACATTACAAAATACCGTCGTGAACGGGGACGTCTATCTCAGCCCTGGTCCAAATGGCACCGCGAGCCTCAAAGGCGTTACGGTGAAGGGAAACATCTACGTAGAGTCTGGTGCTAATCACTCTATCGATCTGCAAGACGTCACTGCCAACACGCTCAGCGTCGACAGCACAAGCCCGGTGCATATTATATCTGCCGGAAAAACGAGCATCCAGCAGACTCAAGTCACGAGTAAGGATACGCAGCCAGTCAGCTTTGACAACGAGGGCGGCGCGTTTGGAACACTCTACATCCAGAGCGGTCAGGATATCACGTTGACGGGATCTGTTCCTTACGAAAATATCGCCGTTGAGAGCGGAGCGCACGTGACCGTCGCTGCCGGTGTCAAAGTGATGAATTTGACCGTCAATGCATCCAATGCGGCCGTCACTATCGCTAGCGGCGCAAGCGTTGATGCGGTTAATGTTAAAACCGGCAACAATGTGCAACTATCCGTAGATGGAACCATCAACACGCTGAGCAACCTAGGCACGGGGACCGTTTCGCTTACCGGGAAGGGCAACGTGGCGACTGTCACGGGTACGGGTGTGAGCGGATCGACAAGTGGTACCGCGGCAAGTAGCGGCACAAGCTCGACTGGATCCAGCAGCTCATCTTCCAGCAGTAACAGCAATTCCGGCGGCGTTACCATTTCCTCCGTGACACCAGGGACCGCGCCATCGGGGCAAACGCTGGCAACACCGACTGGCATTAACGTCAACGGAGCGGCAATATCTTGGAACCCGGTATTGGATGCAACTGGTTATAGCGTTTCTGTCACGGACAGCAACAACCACACCAGCACCTATGACCGCGGCGGGAACCTCTTTGGAGCACTCAATCAAGTCAACTTGAACCAGTTTGGTTTGTCCAGTGGACAGTATACGGTCACTGTGGCCGCAACGGGATCGGATTCCTCCTATGAGTCTTCGAATCCGTCTACAACTCAATCGGTTTATATCAACCAGCTTGAAACACCATCTAATCTGCAAGTAAATGGTACAGTTGCAAGTTGGGATCCCGTTCCCAACGCCGTGGGATACATTATCTCCATGTACACTGTCTCGGGCCAAGCTAGCCCGGTTTACCATTCAGCTCAGCTTAGGACAACCCCATCAATAGACCTATCTACAGCAGGTCTACTGAACGGAACGTACGAAATTACCGTACAAGCAATCAGTTCAGACTTACAGTATTCCATTTCAGATGAGTCATCATATTCGCCCAACATCATGATCACTAACAGTACGTACACGTCTGTTTATTCTGCCGTTTACAACGTCTCGGTCGACAATCAACTAAATCTCTCTTGGGATGCAGTCCCGAACGCTACCGAATATGAGATTGATCTACAAAATCCGAATGAACCCGGGTTCAATTTCACTGAAGTATACAACGCACAGGATATTTCAACCAATCCAAACACGAACCAATTGAAACAGTCGATTTCCGATATTCCGTTGGCATCCGGAAGCTACAACGTCCTTCTAAGAGCCGCATCACCAGGTCTCTATGCCGATTCCGGTTATTCGACTGCAGTGCCTATCAATGTTCATCAGTTGCCTGCGCCATCTGGAGTCACCATGAATGGAAATCAAATTAGCTGGCAACCAGTTGCGAATGCAACGGGCTATGAGATCAACCTACTAAGTAACGATCAGTTAACAGTTTTGGATACGATTCAGGGCGGATCGAATACGTCGGTGAATTTGTCCAACGAGAGCTTTAGTGGAATTTCGTCAGGTACCTATACGCTGACGGTTTCCGCGATGGGTGATGGATATTCACAGTCTCTAGGGTCCTCGGCTGGATCGTTTAATGTTTCTTGGTAAGTGGAATCAATACGAAAACGGGGCACGCGATGAGACTCGCGTACCCCGTGCCCCGTGCCCTGTTTTAGCTTAATGATTATTTGAGTGTGCCTTGTGCGGTGCTCGTTACTCGTTGCATCTTTGGTACAGGCCTATGAAGACTTTAACGACTTATTATGGATCTATAAACAGCCCGTGGTCAGGCTAAATATCGCTTGACCAATAATCACTTGGCAGTAGCCAATTCTTTCTGCATTGCCTGGAGATCCTTATACGTTGGATCAGATTTCTCAACGTTCTTTAATCCGCTCTCCAAAGCAGCTTTCGCTGCATCATTGTTCTTAGTTTGAGCTTCCGCGATCGCCAAATTCCACCACCCATAACCGTAGCTTGGGTCAAGTTGGGTTGCCTTTTCATAATAGTTAATAGCAGCTTTGGCATCGTTCTTGTCGCGAAGATAAATGTTACCAAGGTTATTGTAAGCCAATGCCGACTTCGGATCAGAAGCAATAGCCTGATTATAGTAGTTAATGGCCGCAGAATCATTCCCATTTACGTGCGCGGCAATCCCCGCTTCAACCTGTGCCTTTGCGTCTTTCGGATTGCTTTTTGCTTTATCCTCGTATCTAACCAAATTGGCCTTTCCTTCATACTGTTGACCACCAACAATCATGGTTTGGTTACTTGTTGCACTCTTCGCTGTCGTCGATACGGACGAGTTTGTCGGCATCGTAGAATTTGTTCGATTTCCCAGGGATACATTGTTTGCTTCGCTACATCCAGTAAGAATAGCTACAGCTAACACTACTGCTCCCCATGTCCCCATCGTTTTACGCATAACAACCCACTCCTTATGGTACATCAAGAGGATCCGTCGTTTCACGACGAATAGAACCCATTTCTCAATCGCAACGAACGAACTTCCATAACAAACAGACTGTATGGCATGACCCTATCCGTTGTATACAGTACCAAATCCCACAGATTTCGTCATGTTCAACGTGAGAAAAGTTACTGCGTTATATGTGGGAGAGCATCCAAATTCGAGAAACGTACATGCACATTTAGTACACCATGCTACAGGTAGACAATAATAAAATACCCGCTCTCTTATCCAGATGTAGTATATAATTCATTTTCTGCTAAGTATATTTATTAAGGACCTATAAGATTGCCGAACACGAGGGTGAAAATTTACAAATCACCTTCTATAAACTAGTGAAAAGAACCGTTTACGAGTCTTATTATTTAATACTAGAAAAAGGATAGTTATAAAAGCCCCAGAAATACTCAGCAGGCTGTTAGCTAGACTTACTCTCTTATCATCCACAACAAGTGCCATGAAAGCACTATACACTACGCAGAGGGCTAAAATTATACTGTTATTCAATGTTACTCTCGCTTTGAATTTCAAGTACACAACTATTACAACCATTAAGTAATGAACGAGGAATGCAAATAAAATTGCGATTCCATAACCCTCCAATCCAAGGAACCTAGGGAACACAATAGCCGCAAACAGGTACGAAAAGGACCATGTTAAATGGGTAGCTGCATAGTACCCCCTGCTAGCCTTGGCTAAAATTAGGTAACCGTAACTCCAACTCGCAAATTTAAGGATGTCCGCAACCAGTTGCCATTTTAGAATGGTCACTGCGGGCAAGAAAGCACTACTAAAGATAACGTTAATTCCATATGGAGAAAAACCAAGAACAATTAATATAACAGGTACCGAGATCAGTGTAATAAACAGCTGTTGTTCGTTACAACGTTCCTCGATCTTATCTATGTTCGATATGGGCATTTGCGTGATACTAGGGAAAAACTCTTGGCTCATGACATTGTTAAGGAGCCCCAGGTAAGTTGTTGATATGATAATCGCACATTGGAAAAATCCAGTGGTAGTCACCCCATAGTTGTAAGCAACCAAAATAGGAATTAGCCATTGAACACCAGCCTCAACAAACCTGGTTGTAGTTAATATGGCCCCATCCGTCAACTCCCTACCAATATTTTTTCTTTTCTCGTGTGGGCTATGTTTGCTCCATAGATTTCGAGAGTTGCCAACTAGGTACACAACTAGTAGATTGCATAGAGTACCCAAAACGATTGAAAGAACTATTCCCTTCTCACGCATTACCAAAATAATGAGAACAGAAACACAACTAGCTCCTAAAGCAGAAAACATCCCTTGATTTGCTAATTGTTTCAAATTCCTTTGTCGTGATGTTATTGCTACTTGCAAAGTAGCCAGAGATGATAGGAATGCGGCTAGAGTAAGTAAAAACCAATCTATTGGATTTAATCCATTAAATTGGAATAAAGCTCTCTTATCGACTATGTATAAAGTTGCTAATACCAACAAAATCATAATAAACCATATAGTAACGATATTTAATGCCCGCTTGTAATTCACTGTTTGGTTATTATCTTGTACGATTAACACATCCATACCAAACAAGGACAACGTACTAACCACACCTATAAAACCTGATGAAATAGAAATAATTCCAAGTCCGCTCGGTCCAAGAATAATTGCTCTGAACTTTGACACGATAACGCCAAGTATCATAGAAATAAGAGAGGAACTACCAATAATGACTACGGCCTTCAAGAATCGTTCTGAGTAAGAATCAGACGACATTCCTCCTAACCTCATCTATTTACCCTCCATTTGGGTCACCTGTTTGACGAGCCCTTCAGACTCATATTTCAGTAACACCATGTCCTCATTTTTCAACTTGGTGTAGATTTCTTCATCCCTCCAGCGCCTAACCTCTGCAGGATTTCCAACCGCAATGGCAAGGGGCGGTATATCCTTGGTAACAACACTCCCCGCTCCAATGACAGCACCCTCGCCAATAGTAACACCAGGAAGAATTGTTACATTCCCTGCGACCCAGACGAAGTCGGATATCTTCACAGGAGAACCAATATTTCGATGGTCATATGGAAGGTATTGCAAATCCAAAGAGTCGTAGTTATGCGTGGAACTCCAAATATAACACCGCGGTCCAATCATTGCTCCGCGCCCAATTTGTACATGTCCTGCTCCATTAATAAGTGTATATGGACCTATATAAACATGGTCCTGAATTTGTATGCCCTCAGGTGAAAAAAACCGAACCCCCTTGTCAAATATTACGTTCTGACCTCGGAATCCTAAGGTCCAGGCGGATGGGTCCTCGACGGATTCTCCAATTAGGTAAATTTTTTGAACAAACCGTCGAACCTTCATTTTCAATGAGTGAAACATCGACTATTTCCTCTCCTTCATTTTGTGCCTAAATAGGAAGGAGACAAACGTATGTTTTACTCCATATCGATAGGTATTCACGGCTAGCCTTGTAATTCCTATTGGTAATTTCGCTAACCCCAACTTCACTACGGCTCTCCACCGCAATTTCTCAGAAAGAGAAGCCTTAATAAAGGGATATGATACCGAGGGGTTGTATGGGAAAATTTTGCAACCTAAATACCAACACCTATTTAGTCCTATATAATTAATGACTGTGTTTATGTCGTTTTTCGCTACAACAGTTTGCTGCATGGTCCGAATTTCATCTACCTCCGGCAACTTATTGAGGCGATGTCTGGTACATTTTATTGCTCCACTAGCCACTATTGCTTGCTTTATCGCGCTCTTTACGGATATGCCAGTTTCCCTAGTCTCCCTGTAATATAGAACTTCGGGTATGATACCAAACTCAGATATCTCCATAAAACGTAACCAAAGATCAAAGTCCTCCGCCCCATCAAATGAGGGTCGGTAACCACCAGCTTGCTCATAAAGCGATTTTTCAAACATCACTGCTCCGTGGTAAAAGGCATTTTCAGTGGTACGCATATGTTCCATAATTGTACTCGGATTCATATTGCTTATATCAGTAGACTGTATTCCAAGTAAAGTACAGTCTGGAGCAACCTCCCCAGACAATACTACATTCCATCTAACTAGCGGATTCATGTTGTAAAGGTCAACCTGGCGCTTAATTTTATCTACATGATAAAAGTCATCAGCATCTATACGGGTTATTAACCTCCCCCGGGAAGCTGACACACCTTTAATTAACGACGATGTAAGACCCAAATTGGTCGAATTACACAATACTACTATGCGTGGGTCCTTCTTTTGATAGCTTTTCAAAATTGATAGTGTGGAGTCAGTCGAACAATCATCTACTATTATAAGTTCAAAGTTTGGATAGCTTTGCTGCAAAACGCTCTCAATAGCTCTAGAAACTATCGTATTCTCATTGTAAGCACTCATAATTACTGATACGATTGGTAAATCCATTTTAATCTCACTCATGTACATGTGCCCCTTAATGTCCATCTATGCATATCACTAGAGATTTAAGAGCCCGATACAGCGGCCCACAACAATCCCTTTAAGTAGCCTTTTAATATCTGCGGTTTCCCAACAGAAGAAGCAAGTAAGAAAAGTCCCGATAACGCTATTTTAAATTTGCTCACCGATCTACGATGGTCCATCCTCAGTAGGTTATAGTGATTTGTAATCCGACTATAGGCAGTATGAGAACTTGGCTGGCGAGAAAAGGGAGATTCATAATGTTTAACCCTCAGTAGTGGATTAACCAGTACCTTTCCGTGGCGTGAAGCGTGGCGTGAGAAATACAGATCTTCGCCTAAAGAATATCCTTCAAGCCAATCCGGAACAGCAATGTTACGGATAGTACCGAGTCGAAATGACATGTTGCATCCACTTAGAAATTCACTTGTAAAAGTCTCTTCTTGTAAAGCCCAGAGGCTCATACTGCCGCCGAACCCGCTGAAGGATAACCTGCCAGGATTGCGTGATGTTAATCCTGCGATCTGTTTTATTAACCGTCCCAAGAATCCTTCCTTTTGAAGAACATTAACTCCACCGACTGCAACAACCTCTTGATCAGATGAGTAGGTTTGCAATAAGCAGTCAAGGTATCCATCCTCAAGTTCAACATCATCATCAAGGAATAACACAACCTCATATGTGGCGGCCCTAATTGCTTCCACACGGGAATGAATGAGGCCTTTTTTAGCCTTCTTCTTGTATATGAATGGACATTTCCCACTCGAGAACCTTTCAATCTTGTCTAAATACTCTTTCGTTAACGCACCATCATCAACTACAATCAACTCGCTACTGTAGTTGTCAAAAAACACGCTCTGTCTAAATATTGATTTAATGCATTTCAAGAGGTCATCTTCACGGTGCATCGTACATATAGCAATAGTAAGCCCGTTTACAAATGACATTGGAGGACCTCCCTTAGACCTTAGAATGGATTATCCAATCTATGATGGTTGATGCATTTTTCTGCGTGGACTGAGCCCGTGCCAATTCTCTTCGCTCCGTGATTTTAGTCCTGGTTTCGGTGCTCTTTAAACCGTTCCAAGTAGTAACATACTCCTCCGGACCTTCGCAATAATACATTAGACGACTGAGGGGAGCTGGGAGATATAAACCAGAGTATAGAATCGGTTTACCAAAATATAGACACTCATAAATCTTGGCAGGAATGACGCCCTTCATGAACTCGTCAGATTTGTACGGAATTAGAAAAGCATCGTAAGCGCTTAAAGTTGACATTAATCTTTCCCAATCCATCGGCTCAAGATATTCAATTCCGTTTGACACTTCACGCTGTTTCTTCCCTATTAAGGTAACTTTTACTCCACTTTCGGCCAACCGGTAAATTGATTCGAAATCGAGTTTATCGTTAATAGTTCCAAAATAGCATGCGCTTCCGTAAGAAATTTCACTAGAATAACTATGAAAACTTAACTTTCTAAGATTTACACCATGGTGGATTTTATTTACATTCCTATGCTTCTTGGTCATTTTATCGTATAAAAAGTCAGAGTCCGTCAGCACAAGATTGGAAATTTTAACAAGACGTTCTTCTGTGTCAAGGATATCTACCGGAGCGCTTGGATGTCCTCCAAAATTCGATACACAGTCATAAACAACTGAACGCGGATTAAGGTCCTTTAGCAAATCTAGAGATGTAGCGGTCGGCAAGTACACATAACCCACGTCAATCTTTTCCTCACGTACTATTTTGCGAATCTTGTTTGATAATCTTGGGATAAAAAAGGCTCTATTTAAAAACCTAAAAATCAGGTTAGTTGGTGGCAATACCAATGGTTTTACAACCTTAACATTCGACCTCTCGTTGTCAGTCGTTTTAGTGTTACCATTAAATCCGCTTAAGTACTTTAGAAGTCTCTTAGCATCAGACAACCGAGGCGACCTTATGCCAGTATTCTCCACGAACACGACATCAATGTTCATTTGAGCAAATTCATTCATCAGAGCCTGATGTCGTTGCCACATATCATTCCAATTTATATTCGATAAACAGACTAGTCGACTTATGGTCTCCTCACGCATCTTCTCTTAACTGCCCCTTGGAATTACTACAGTTTATTGATACTGCCAATCCGATACCCAGAATTAACCAAAAAATTACATCGTATCCTTCAAACTGAATAAGAGAGAGAGCAGTATAACCTGCAGCCGCCAAAAACATTTCGTATGGTAGTTTGTTCCTCACAATCTGTACTAGCCACACGATGTAAGTAGCAAGCCCAATAATACCTGTATCCACAAGAAATTGAAGAACAAAGTCATGCACGTTACTTTCAGAAAAACCAAAGTTCGATAACTTCCTCATTACTTCGATGCCGTCACCTATGCCGAAACCTGTAATCGGGGACATTTTTATGGATTCCAATGCCCATTTCCACAACCTAAATCTCCCAGTACTCCCAGGGTCAGTGCCGATATCAGCAACACGCTGAGCCGCATATCCAACATGCTGAGTTGTATATCCACCATGGTGACTGACTGTTGTGGAAGGTTTGAAGAAATGACTGTATAGCAGAGGTTCAACTATATAGAGGGCGATAAGTAACACACCTATTACATCGGCAACAGGCATATTTTTTCTCTTGAGACGGACAACCATATCAGTAGCATAGACCAAGAGTATTGCAAAAATACCGGCCCTGCTGGCCGTAAGAATTGAATACACAGTCGAAAGAAGTCCAAAGACTAGAAAGTATCTTGTTCGAATAAACATTACTGATAGTAACGCCAGCCAAGTTGCTTCAATGTTAACTCCACCGCCAACAACTGTAGGGATTAGCGGGTGACCATTTGGGGATTTTATGAAGTCAATCACAGTTTTCGCGTTCGTTATGACTATAATATAAACACTAAAAAAATATACCGTCACTGTAATTCTCATGCCCTGCAAAATATCCCTGTACATAAGACCCTGCGCTCTGAGCACTAGAGTAGACAAAAAATAGGCATCAAGGAAGCCCGCGAAGGCAATTACAGCTCGAAAAGTTCCGGCTAACGACATGTGGAAATATACCCAATCAAACAAGCTCACACACACCAACAAGATTGGCGCAATCCAGAATGGGAGTAACCGAACTGAGAAAACTATTCTACCCTTTCCAATAGACCATAAGGCTACTAGTAAAATCAAAATATGGTACGGTTTAAGGTTAAACCCTGACCCAAGACTAACTATGGTGATGTTCTGTATCAAAGATACTAATAGAAGAGCTGCCAGCAAGGCAACGATACCGTAAGCCTTCTTCATCCAATCATTCTCCTATACAAATTGTCCATGTCATCGATCATTTTTTGGATGTTAAATTTATGCAGCACTAACGATTGCGCATTTTTCCCCAGTTGTCTAACTAAGCCTGGGCCCCTGGTAAGTTGAACCATCAAAGTACTAAGTTGCTTTGCGTCACCCACGGGAAATTTGTATCCGGTAAATCCATCAATGATAAGTTCATTGTTCCCTGCTACATTTGTTACTATTGCAGGAATACCGAGCGACATTGATTCAAGTAAAGCATAAGGAAACCCTTCCCAAAGCGAGGGCAAAACCAATGCATTTACCTCCAATAAACGTTCCCCCGGATTCGAAATCTCGCCAGTAAACTCGATACAATCACTCATCCCCAAGGCACGTACTAAACCCTCACACTCTTCCCGGAGTTCTCCGTCCCCCATAATCAACAGCCGACAATCCCGTATACGAGCTAAGGAAAAAGCCCTGATTAAGGTTAAGGGATCCTTTTGAACAGTCAAACGTCCTAAGAACCCAAAAACAAAAGGCCTTATGATCCGTCTGTCTTCCGCTGAATGTGGGTGATTTGCCTGCACTTCCACGGGAATTCCGTTATGTATAAGAGCTATTTTATCCCCAGGCAATCCGGCACCCATGGCAGCAGCAATTTCGCCAGTCGACACACAGATAATTCGTTTGGTGACACTCGAAAGAGCGCGTTCCATAAGCTTATAGAGCCAGATTTTTAACCTGATTGAACGCATTTGAAATGAAAAAGAATGCGGTGTATAAACAACATTGTTCTGCCTAACGAGTTTACAAGCGATCCGCCCCAGCAGTCCCGCCTTCGTTGAATGGCAATGAACTATGTCGAAACGTCCCGTCCGAATTAAATTTGAAAGTCTTAGGCACGTTAAAAAGTCTTTAGCCGGGGATAGGTCGTGTTCCATGTTTACCGCGATAACCTCTACACCAATCAACCTAAGTTCATCAACAATCTTGGGATTCCTAGTCGGAGAAACCAAAAATGTTTGATTATACCCCTTTTCAGTAAGGTTTTTAGCTAGGTCTAGTAAATGTCTGCCTACACCACCACCTGTAGCTTCTGCAATATGACATAATCGTATGGTCACGAAAACCCCTCACTAACGTTTAATAAGCACCCGCACCAGACATTCCTTTGAAAATTGTCATTATGAAAATTTTTACATCAAATATGAATGTCCAGTTTTCAATATAATATAGGTCGTGTTCAACGCGACTGGATATAGAAGTATCCCCACGCCACCCGTTGACCTGAGCCCACCCGGTTATTCCCGGGCGCACTCGGTGCTTCACCATGTACTTGGGGATGTCCTTCCTGAATTTATCCACAAACTCAGGCCGTTCAGGTCTAGGGCCTATTATACTCATGTCACCTTTAATGACGTTCCAAAACTGGGGTAGTTCATCAAGACTGGTACGTCTCAAAAAGGACCCAAACTTGGTTCGTCTTGGATCATTCGCTACAGTCCACCCTCCAGTATTTACACTAGGGTCGTAACTCATTGACCGAAACTTATACATTTTAAAAGTCTTCTTGTTCTTCCCAACTCGTTCCTGTACAAAGAAGATTGGTCCTGGGGAGGAAAGCCTTACACAAAGCGCTATTAGACCGAAAAGCGGAAACAGAACGATTAAACCTAAAGTGCCACAAAGTAAGTCAAATGTTCGCTTAATTGCCGCATTGATTGCATCATCCAGCGGCACATATCTTGTATCAATAAGCGGCAAACCACTTATACTTTCAAAACGCGGTTTTGCAGGTAACACATCTAGAAAATCCGGTAAAATTAAAGATTGTACACCTAGCGAATCGCAAACGGCGGTAATCTGATTAGTAGCTAAGATGTCCTCACGGGAAAGGGCAATCACGACATGATCAATGAAATTTTTTTGCAATATAACATGTAAAACATCAGTTGTTCCTAAACATGGAACACTGATCTGTTGGTCGTTACCAGTAGATAAGTAACCCAAAATCCGGTATCCAAACACCGGATGGTTCTCAAGCTCGTCGATTAGTTTGTCTACGGAAGAATTGTGTCCAACAAGGAGAATTATTTTCTGATTATTGTTACGGCGGCGAATAATTCGTAATACCATCAACAGCACAATTCGTACACCTACGACCGAACAAATGTACGTCACGACAAAGATTGCTAGGACTTCCCTAGAAAAATGTACAAATCCCCCAAAGTACAGCGCACTCATGAATAACAATAATCCCAGAACTGCCGCTTTAAATGCATTGAGCGCATAACCCCATACCGCCCGCACCTGCGTTGTACGGTACAAACCCGAAATTACACCCGCTAGCCAAAATGCGGCCATGCCAAAGAGCATGATGGGGACGTAAGTTTGAAAGGGATCGTGTGCGGCGTGCGATATAAGTTTGGAATTGAACTTAAGGTTCCAAGCAAACCACATTGACAGAATTGTCATGAGTCCGTCAGCCACAAACAGCAGTTCATTTAAAAACACATGATAGGTCTTAAACACCCTAGTTCCCACCTACAGCATACTTTTATGACTATACATCTGGTTAGTGTACCTTAATTCCATACGACGACTGATGTGACCGAGCGTTGAATTCACAAGTGAACATTCCGTGTGTGCTTAATAAACATTCCACTCTGGTCAATAGCCAAGGAATCAGAGAATATCACACATGGCACATTTTCTGCCATTCCCGAAAAAGTGTTTATGCGAACACGTTCTGGTTCGTGTAATCATCTCAATACGGATTGTACTATACTTCAACAAGATTCGACAGAAAAGGGCCAAGTTCTAGCTTAGGTCCCAGTAACTGACCGCGAAGGATGACGTAAATTAGTTCGTGTAAGTAGTCGAAAACATAGAAAAAGTAGGGTACTCTCGAGTTTGTCCAGAAACCTGAGAGGAACCTCTCTACTTTGTTTCAGATTAACAGAGATGTATTAGCGGTCCAATTGCAAAACGAAGTTGCCAAGTTCATCCAGGAAAGCATGGAACTCATTATGCGAGAAGAGTTGCAGAACTTCTTGCGCGTAGAACATCCCGACGAGGAAAACTCCCGCGATGGCTACTGCCAGAGGGAGCTCCAAACTCGATACGGGAAAATTGAGGACTTGAATGTGCCTCGTGACCGTGAGGGGGCGTTTCATACTGCTCTGTTTGAGCCGTACAGCCGTCTTGAGAACTGGCTCGATGAAGCCGTAATCTCCATGTACACGGGCGGTATGAGTACTCGAGACATCGCTCAATTCATCGAGAAGATGTATGGGACAAAGTACTCACCTACCACCATCACCAACATCACAAATGTTGTATTGGAGGACGTGCATGCCTAGCTAAAACGACCATTGAAGAGACGGTATTCCGTTCTCTACATGATGGAATGTATGTGTCGCTCAAACGTGACACAGTCGAGAACGAATCCATTTATGTGGCCATGGGTATTGACGAGGATGGGCACAGACAGATACTTGGGTACTGTTGGTGGTCAGAGACGGCCTCTCATTGCCAAGAAATATTCCAAGACATACGAAATCGTGGCGTCGAAGAAGTCCTTATTGGCGTTGCAGATGGGTTGTCAGGCTTAAAAGAGGTATTTCTGAGCGTATTCCCAAGGGCAGATTCCGGCGCTGTGTAGTTCACAATCTGCGGAATATTATTGGCGAGGTACGGGCCAAAGACAAGCCAGCCATACTGGATGACTTTAAAGGGGTGTACTCAAGTCCGACGAAGGACGAGGCCTTAGCGTGTTTCAGGAAATTCGAGAGGAATGCTAAATATCCACGCGAAGTACAATCGTGGCGCAATGACCTCGAAGAAAACTACAAGGGGCCAGGATGCGGAACATACGGAACGACGACAGTCCCGGTCACCGACTCCTACGGGGTGACAACGGACATCAGCTATGACGTGCTTGGTTATGTAGATACAGACGTCGCGATCACAGTCAAAAAGTTAAACGGCTACACGACGGACACCACAGCGGCCATTCAGAACGCAGTAGCGACATATCTGAACCCTGTTGCTATCGGAACGAACATTTACATCTCGAGCATTTTGGGTGCGGCTCTCTCAGCAAACCCTAATCCGGCTAACCGTGCATTTTATGTCGTGAGCGTTCAAGCCTGCATGGCGGCACATTAGGGACATCTGACATCCCAGTTACGTTCCAACAAGTCGCACGCGAGAACACGTCATACATCACTGTGACACCGCAGTAAGGGGCGATGAGATGGCGATAGACAAGTATCGAAACCTCCCATCGGAACATCAGGGAAGACCAAAGTCCACAGCAGGGTTATCTGCAGCCCTGAACAAAATTGACGACGGAATGACGGCGACGAAGTCCATACCATCTGCGTTCGATGTAGACAATGCTGCAGGGGTTTAGCTGGACGTTTGGGTCAGGTGATGGACAGTTACGTGACATTGGTGTTGCGCTTACGTCTGCATCCTCAATTCTCGATGACGATCACTATCATTTGGTCCTCAAAGCGAAGATCGCACGAAATCAATGGGATGGAACCATAGGACAGGTATGATACCTTGAACGGGGCTTTCCCCTAACTCCGCTCTGCAAATCATCGATAACCGGATTTTCCATGCAGGCTGTCGCCACAAACCTCACGCACACCTTTCGACTGAGGTTGTGACGGCCGGGCTCATAATCCCAAAGCCAATGGATGTCACGCTCATCATCATTGCAGATACCGCTTTTTCTTAGCCAGACTACTTTGGTGGACTCGTCAGCGGTGAGGATATGACTGTACCCACTGCAGTCAGTGGGTAATTGTAGGACCTTCTTGAGTTGTCGCCTGCCCCCTCGATGTTCGACGTGTTAACAAATTGCGTATAGGCATCTCGTAAAATTTATAACCTGAAATATTCATAGCGTGATCGCGAAGGGACTGTAAACGCAAGCGGCACAAGTCTATAGGAGGGATTTGTCGATTCACTTAAAAGGTGACGTGAGCACATAGGAAAAGAGCCCAACCTTTGGTAGTGTTAAGGTGTCGAAGCCAAACACAACAAAGGAGTGCTCTTCTATTGAAAAGCCTACAAGAGAATGTCATGAACTTCAACCCTCGGATGAAGGTGAATTTTGACGGCGGTGACTTGACCTCGGATGCTGGACTACTCCTATACAAAGAATTTGATCACAAATTGGGTCTATTCGAGGCTGTGGAAGACCTACTTGTAGTTCATGATTCGGTCTTACATCGTGATCATCCGAACAGTGACGTGGTTCTTCAGAAACTGTATCAGCATATAGCTGGCTACCATACTGACGACCACGCAGATGATCTAGCCGTTGAGCCGTTGCTCAATGCGCTGTTGGGAAAAGAACGCTTGGCCTCACAACCCACGCTGTCTCGTTTTAACGATAAGGCGGATATGGAGACTGTAAAATCTCTGGAACATGTGAATGAAACGCTGCAGCGCCGCGTGTATGCTATAAAGCCCCAGAATCAATTCGTCTTTGATATGGATTCATCCGGCTTTGCTGCTTACGGAAAACAGCATGGCGCGAATTTCAATTACCACTATCAGCAACATGGATTTCATCCGTTGTTTTGTTTCGACGGATTGACAGGTGATTGCCTGCGGTCCGAGCTCCGTGCGGGGAACGTGTACACTTCCCGTCAAGTCGTCCGGTTTGTCGGACCCGTTCTGAAACGGTACGAGACATGGTCACCGAACTCGCTCATTGTCATTCGTGGCGACAGTGGATTTGCCGTTCCAGGACTGTTTGAGTTGGCAGAGACTAATAGCCATAAATATGCAATACGCTTGAAATCAAACGCCCGTCTACTATAGTGGACCCGTAAAACTGGACACCCGATAGGAGGACAGTTGGGTTACACTATGGCTATGAAAAAACAGTACACACCAGAGTTCAAAGCCCAAGTCGTAAGAGAGATTCTCAAAGAAGAAAAGACGATGGCACAGATTGCTGCGGAGTACGAAGTTCACCCCGTGCAATTGAGCCAGTGGAAGAAGACTGCCTTAGAAAACCTTGCTAGCCTGTTTGTGGACGAGCGTAAGGCAGCTAAGGAGCAGAAGGCACAGGAACAGAAAATCGAACGACTGTACGCACAGGTCGGTAAACTAACCACTCAGCTCGAGTGGATCAAAAAAATCTGGCATCGACCCGGAGCAGAAGTGAGCGTCTTGCCATGGTGGAGCGAGACAACAAGAAAGTTTCGCTCAAAACTCAGGCACGTATCCTAAGTCTGAACCGCTCCGGTCTGTATTACAAGCCTGCTGAACCTTCAGATGAAGAGGTACGGCTAAAACATCGGATTGACCAATTCTACACGGATTATCCGGTCTACGGCAGTCGCAGAATCACGCATCTACTGCGCCGTGAAGGCTGGGATATCAACCGCAAGCGTGTGCAACGCTGCATGCGAGAGATGGGCATCGAGGGGATCCACCCCGGTCCGAACCTCAGCAAACGTAACTTGAAACACAAGGTCTACCCATACCTGTTACGCAACGTGACGCCCAGCCACCCCAATCACGTTTGGGGAATTGATATCACCTATATCCGCCTAAAACACGGATGGATGTATTTGGTTGCCGTCATCGATTGGTACTCACGGTATGTTGTGAGTTGGCAGCTTGATCAAACTCTCGAGATGCCATTCGTATTAACTGCCGTCCGTTCAGCCTTATGCCAAGCTAAACCAGAGATCTGGAACAGCGACCAGGGGAGCCACTTCACTAGCCATCAATATACCGATCTGCTGAAAGAAGCCGGTGTACGGATTAGTATGGATGGCAAGAATCGAGCTTTGGACAACATCATCACAGAGCGTTTCTGGCGTACCCTCAAGTACGAAGAAGTGTACATTCACGAATACAATAGTCCAAAGGAAGCGAGGCAACAAATCGCCAAGTTCATACAGCGGTACAACTACGACCGCCCGCACCAGTCACTAGGCTATCTGACACCAGCAGAAGTCTATTTCCAGAAGGGGCGAACTGCACTACACCCTCCTAAGGCTATCTGAAGAATCAGTAATAATGTTATTAACTTCAACTACAAAAAGTGTGTCTTGACAAAGGGGTCCACCTTAGAGTGGAACGGGAATTACAAGCTGGTGACACCATCGCGCAGGCCATGGCAGATGGCTGCTAAGAAGGAGTCGTCCCCAAGTCAAGCATAAGCCCTGTCCTCATTTAATTGCCATGCATACGATGGCTTGTACCTTAAAATGACCTTGGAATCGTCTGTTCCAGGTGGAGAACGTAGTCAGAAAAAATGTTGCGAACGGTCTTCTCGTTAAGCCCTACAGACTCTGCTACATCAGTGTATTTGCGTTTGATGGACTCGCTTTCGATGTAGCGGATTAAACGCTTTGCCATCATCCGTTTGGGGTCCATGGACTCAAAAGGTTTGAAGAAGACCGCACCACATTCCTTACAGTTGTAACGCTGTCTCACCACGTAGATGCCGACACGTTGTCGTCTGACAGGAATGTCCATGAATCACTGATCCTTAGAGCCGTACTTCGAGAAGTTCGGAAAGGAACCGCAATGTGTACACGCAGGAGGTGTTGATACTTTCTCCACCCAAATATGTCTGTTGTCGCCTTCGTCCTTATCGTCGATGATGTTGAACTCTGGGAGGCCGAGATGTTCATCCAATCAACAACTCACGGTTTCCGTAGATGTTCCCCAGAACCTCGTAAGTGTGAGCATCGGTTGTAAAATCCCCAACAACGGTTGAAAATTCCCCACCTAAAGCCTGACAATCTCCCCGGAGGGGAGAGAATCTTGGTCAAGAACGGGGAGTTTTTTGTGATTAAGGACATGCATGATAAGGGTATGAGCGTGTCACAAATTGCTCGCGAAGTCGGACGCGACCGAAAGACGATTCGTAAGTGGTTGGGGGAATCCGAGCCCGCTATGTACAAACGCCACACTTACAAACCAAAGAAAATTGATCCGTACCGGGAATACGTGCTACGGCGCATGAGTGAGGGTTGCGTGAACGCGACGGTTATCTTTGATGAGATTTCGGAGATGGGTTATGACGGTGGAATAACGCAACTACGTGTGTTTATGAAGCCTCACCGACAAGCCGCTGAAGAGAAAGCTACCACACGATTCGAGACGCTACCTGGCGAACAAGCTCAAGTAGACTGGGGTAGCTTCACAGTGAACTGGCATGGTCACAAGAAGAGGATTTATGCGTTTGTGATGGTATTGGGCTACTCTCGCATGATGTACTTGGAATTTACGGAGAATGAGAAGCTAGAAACGCTCATGGGCTGCCATGTAAGGGCCGCGGCATACTTCAATGGGGTAACCGCGACTTGTCTATACGACAACATGAAGACCGTGGTGGCCAGTCAAGACGACCGAGGTAAGCCGATTTGGAATGAACGGTTTGCCGCCTTTGCAACACACCATGGTTTTAAGCTCAGACGCTGCAAACCCTACCGCGCCCGTACGAAGGGAAAAGTGGAAAATGGGGTCAAGTACGTGCGGAGGAATTTCTGGCCAAGGGTCCGAACGTTTACTGGGCTTGATGATTTGAACAGGCAAGCAAGGCACTGGTTAGATACTGTGGCAAATGTCCGCGTTCATGGTACCACTCACCAACGACCGATAGACCGATACCCAGAAGAGCAGCTTCTGCCAATGAATACGGTACCGTTTGAAAGTGCGGAACGTCATCTACGGAAAGTACCTTCTGACGCACTGGTTACATACGAGACAAACCGCTACTCTGTGCCGTATCAATTGGTAGGTTACATGGTTGAAATACAGGATGAGCGTAATGGTGTAATCCTGTTCTTCCATGCTGGAAAGCTAGTCGCCGAACACACGAAGTGTCCAGGTAGACACGTGATAAACAAAAAACACTTCGAGGGGATTCTCACTGGAGGCAAACAAAAGGTTCCCCAACCTATCCCACGCCTCATTGAAAATCCAGCACCCGAAGTGATGCGTCGCCCACTCTCTGTGTATGACCGTCTACTAAAAGAGGAGGTCGTACGCTGATGCCGGAACAACGAATTCAGCACGCATGCGAGGAATTAGGATGGTCTCGGGTACCCGAGGTCCTTTACCAGCACGCTGAGCAGGCTTCCAAAGAAAATATATCTTACCTTGAATTCTTGGACAATCTCCTGCAGGAAGAACTGCGTGCCAAATACGAGCGTATTATACTCACGCGGACTCGCTTCGCCAGGCTTCCGTTTCAGAAGACGCTTGAGGAGTTTGACTTCACATTTCAACCCTCCGTTGACGAGCGAAGAATGCGCGACCTAGCAACTATGCACTTCCTGGGCCACCAAGAGAATGTAATTTTCTTAGGACCACCGGGAGTTGGTAAAACACATCTAGCAGCAGCCTTGGGGCTGGAGGCCATTCGCCAACGGCATTCGGTCTACTTCACCACAGCAAATGAGTTAGTTGAGTCACTGGAGGAGGCACATGAGAAGGGAACCATTCGCCGCAAGCTGCGGCAATATACTAAGCCAGCGCTGTTGATTGTAGACGAGATTGGATACCGAAAGATGAATAACGCCGCGGCGCATTTGTTCTTTCAACTCGTAGCGGAACGATACGAAAAGGGTGCGATGATCCTCACTTCAAACAAATCCTATTCCGAGTGGGGAGATATCTTTGGAGATAACGTGCTTGCAACAGCAATTCTGGATCGCATCTTACACCACTCCACTACGGTAAATATCCGTGGAGAGAGTTACAGGATTCAGGAAAAGAAGAAGGCAGGATTCCTAAGATTGGATGAAGACGGTAAACCGATGACGCTATGAAGCTGAGGTTAACTGATGAAACTGGGGAATTTTCGGCCGATTATTTTGAGGAGTTTTAAATCGTTGTTGACACAAGAATAATTTAGTTGTGTGTTTCTCGGACTACTGTTTGATGGTTTTATCCTCAGGATGAGTTCTGCCAAAACAGTATGATGTCTAAATTACGTAAACATGGCTCAAGAGTCAGTTGTGACGAACACATTAGTAGTGGGGTTTCAGTTATGTCACTCTAAATACTCCCCAATGTGTTTCAGTTGCCCCTACCGTGGACTTCGCCACCTGTGCTTTCCTAAGTTTACAATTGTAACAGGACTTGCATTCCATAGCGTCCGTTAATCGACAACAGAAATCGAGTGTAGTATTGTTCGTGAATATGAAGACAGGCGGTATCAGTATCCACGTTGATGGGATGCCCTCGGGTCATGAAGTTATCAAAGTCTTCCACGACTATTCTTTCTTATTCCATGGTAAAATTGTGGTCGAATTGATGTTTGGGAGTGATTCATTTAGTGGTTTACAAAAGAAATTTCCATAAATGGATAATCGGTTTGGTCCTTACCGCTACACTTATAATCCTGCCTTTTCAATCGAATGGTGTTTTTTTTGCTAAAGGTCATTATATTGTGGATTTAGTTACCAGTACTATTTTTCTAATAGGTTGTGTTGTCATTCTCCTTTCCTCTCTAAGAGACCAACTCTCCAATTCTCTAACCAGGTTCGTCTTATCGGACTACGCCATGGCTGTGTGGGTCCTATTATACCTGGTAGCATTTCCATACAGTGCGTCTCGCACATCGTCCATACTTGGTGGATTGGACGCTTTATCACTACTCATTTCCTACCTTCTGTTACGTATCCCCTCTATTCGGGATTGGGCGGGTCCCTTCGCCTTCATGGGTTTTCTAATATCATCTGTTGTTATCAGTGTTGTCGGATTCGCTAACGGATGGGGCCAATTTCCCATGGCATCTTCTATCGTGACATCGCCAATCCAGGTCTCATCAGTCTTCCAATATCACAATTCGTTTGCGGCATTTGAAGCATCCGTCACTATAGGAGCTTTGGTTTATGCTTCTCTCAACCGGAATGGCTTATGGACGAACGCTGTTGCGACTGGAATCGCGAGTATAAGTCTGAACGGGGTAATTTTCTCAGGTTCGAGAGGAGCACTGGCTCTTTGGCTCGTCACTATGATTATAACGATTATTGGTCTACGCGGATTCCAGGAAGGGCATTTTTATCGAACGCGTTTCATGCTTCATAGTTTTCTGACAGTAGTGGGCACTATGGTCGGTTATGTGCTTATTCACAAAGGAATTGTTCATACAAACCCGTTGTGCGGCTGGCTCGGTATCTCCTTGAGTCTTCTTATTCCAATGTCCTTGTCCACTTTCATCTGTTTAGTGAAGCCCGTTAGACACCTATTATTCTCACGCTTCTCAAAATCGTTATGGACATACATCTCGGTCTGTGTTCTCATTACTGTCGTGACAATTGTTGTCAAACATCATGCACTGTTAGACAAGTTAAACACGTACAAAATCCAGCAACTTAGTGTATCCCAACGATTCGTCTTTTGGTGGGACGGGCTGAAAATATTTATACGCCATCCCTTATTCGGATACGGCAAAGGGGGATGGAATGCACTATTTATGCGATATCAGTATTATCCTTACTATAGCACGCAATCTCACTCATTTGTTATTGACACCCTTATCGAAGTCGGTCTAGTCGGGACACTGGCTCTTTTTGTAACTGCGTGGCCAATGATTCGAGGAACATTCTGGGGATATTTTTCATCCGTTGAGTTCGTCCGTAGTTCCGGGAGAAAAATGTCTAGACATGCTGCTGTCGTCTCTCTTAGCTCGATTAGTTTCATGCTACTGGTACACTCCTTTATGGACTGGGATATGGCCTTTCTTTATTTACAATTGGTCTTCTGTATGGGTATTGGTGCAGGTGCAGGACTTAATGCACGACAGCTAAGTATACCTAATATCACCAGGAAACAAAAACCGATTTGGCTAATCGGTGTAGTTACGCTGGGTATCTTTTCGATGGGGGGAATCTACTTATCATCAGTCAATATTCGAGCAAACGCCTTAATTGACAAAGCGCAATCTCTAGGAGATTATCAAATGCGTCTTTCTCTTCTTCAATCTGCCGAATCGATAGTGCCGTATCGAGCAGATATCGTCCAAGATATTGCTGTCACCGAAGCTCACACTTTACAAACTGGGAATGTTCCGCCATCGGCACAAACTCAAATTTCTCGTTCCGTTCTTGCAAATTTAGAGAAGGCTTCGGACAAAGCGCAGTACGATTACAATATAGCAAGCCAGGCAGCAACCGTTGCCTATCAAATGGGACAGTACGACAACGCCTATCAGTATGCGTTACGGGCATTCGCAGATGCCCCATTTGTTTCTTCTAGTGTGTCGCTGGCTATTAATGCGTCTACGTTAGACGGTCTACAGTCACAGGCGCATAGCGACCGTGCAAACCGAGCCTTTAATAATTCGCTTGCACTATTCAATGAGTACAAAACCCGGTATAGGGTAGTTCAGAATCTACCAAGTTACTTGCCTCCTGAGCGCGCATATATCTTGGATGACTTCTGTTATGATTCTCTTGCTGCCTCATCACTAATCACAGGGCACACGAGGGAGGCTGGCATCTTTGCTGCACAAGCCACAAAGTCCCAGACCAAACACACTGTAGATGTGGGAAAGATGATTCAATTAATTATATCCAACCATTCAATCGCTTCGACACCAGTTATCCAGTTTGTTGCGACACATCCAGATGTCGAGTCATCTTTTCAATTATTGACCAAGTTTCTTCCTTAAGTAATTTTCGAGAAGGGAGTCTGCTCCGACTTCCTTCTCTCACTTAGACTCCGAACTTTAGTTATCTTTGAGGCTGGCTGCCATTCTATCCTTCAACTCGTTGAGAACAAGATCGGACTTTACGGTCTCTATCATACTGTCCGAATAAATCAAGCCGCGATATTGGCTGGCGGTCTCCCTAGCACGACTTATTAAGCCCTGGATACGCTCTACATCGATTTTTTCTTCTCTGACCAAACATGCAGCTAGCCAAAACCAACCTTCTGGATAGGCTGCGTCCGCTTGAATGAGACGGTCAGAGATCTGGGCCGCCTCAAGATAATTTCCTAACATGTATTCGATCTCGATCTGATACTTTAAGATTTCGGGTAATTGAGAGTGACCCTGCCACGTTGCCAGTTCTTCTCCCGCCCTAAGGTACTTTAATGCTTCCTCATTCCGTCCTAGACTCCGTAACTCACGACCCATAAACAATTGATGACGAACCTCATTCGGCTCATTGGCTATCGCGGACAATAGTAACCTTATATTGCGTTCGTACTTCTGTTTAACATCTACAATATGAGGGTCGTAACCCCTGTGTAATAGACGGATTCTACCGCTAACGATGTTCAAGTATTTCGCTACACCCTCTGTCATTACCTCTTCATGAATCTGTCCGATCCAGTGGATACCACAAGATTTCTTAAACATTCGAACAACCGATGTCGGTTCGAGGACTGTTCCAACGCTATTCATTTGCAGGATCCGAACTGCGAATGGTTCCTCGAGGTGGTCATAGATCCCTGCGACTGTTCGAATACAATTAGCATCATCTGCGTACAGCATTTCGTCTGAGTCGACGGAAATCACCCAATCTGTAGATACAAGCGACATCGCATAGTTTCTCGCCTCTGCAAAATTGTCGCCCCACGCAAAATGATGAACGTTTAATCCGACGCGTTCGACCAACTCTACAGTCGAGTCTGTGGATCCGGTGTCCACCACAACAATCTCATCTACTGCACTCAGCAGTGCGTGTATACAGTCTGAAATTGTCTCTTCATTATTTTTGGTTAAAATAACTGCGGAAACCTTGACTGCGGGATGCCTGAGCAACCTGAGAATGCCCTTGTCCACAACTCCCCTTTCTACAAGTCTTGTGTGCTCCACGAGGTGGGTAAACCATTTACCTAACGGATCCAAGATTGACGCCCGTTCGAAACAAAAGCGAGCCATTTCTCCCTGGTTCAAGTGCACGCACGACTCGCCAAGTGAAATCCAGGCTTGTGTGTTAAGTCGATCCGCGTGTAAAGCACTTATAGCAGATGATCTAGCCCTTCTGTATTCCTTTCTAAGTAGGTATTCAACAAATTTTGCGTTGCTTGAATCCATTTCATGTAGCCTCTTTCTCTCTAACCTTCTCCGGCTGGATCGATTCATCGTATAATCTTCTAGTTAAAGCTTGGGAGAGACAAATGATTATTTTGTTCAAAATTTTATATAATTAGTTCACTGAAGGCATCCTTTCGTGTCTAGAACTGCGGCTGACAATGTGATCATGTTCGATACACAAAAAGAAGGCTGGCAAGATTGCCAGCCTTCTCCTAGTTGTTGTCCAATTACCAGTTAATTTGCCCAACCTGGGTATTGTCGCTCGAGCTACCGAAGTGTGTATCCGAGGAACCAGTGTTGCTCAGATACAACGAACCTTGTGTACCAGCTGCACTGTTCTTCACGTATGTGAAGGCGTATGTTGTGCCGCTCGCCGAAGCGCTGGTGTCGTAGTATACTGAACCACTTGCGGTATTGCTCCAGAATGGAACATTACCATTTTGAAGTGTCAGTGTAGCTTGACCTTGTGCGTTCGTGAACACCGTTACCAAGTCAGGGTTGTTGCTGTGGCTCCAAGACACAACACCTGGAATGGAGACGCTGGTGTAGTTAATGTTAGCCGGGCCAGCATACAAAGGAACAGGTGTAGCAACCGCAGAACCGTTGGAACCCAATCCTTCTTGAAGCGCTGTGCCGTTTACGGCAGTCAACCATACGCCCGTTGCGCTACCATCAAACGCCAAGCTTGTTGCTTGATTTGCAACTGGGTTTCCATTAGCGTCAACAACCGTATAGCTTACATTTTCACTGCTTCCGTAGGTATGCAAGGAAGAAATGATTGGGCTAAACGACTTAGCGTACGATTGCGTGGATGAGAACCCATATCCAACCGTAGCGCTATCTGAACCGGACGAAATTGTCAGGGTTGAAGTCGCACCACCGTTAGTACCTTGACCCATGGTTACCGTAAAGTACGGTACAGCCTGTGAAGTTACTACCGTTTGACCGTCAACAGCGATCGTATAGTCATGCGTGCTGGAGTTATAGGTTGCTGTAACAACGGCCGATGACAAATTCTTGAGATAGCTGTTCGACGTCAAGTCATAACCTGCTACGTTTGTGAGCACAGCACCATTAGTAGCGCTCAGATTATACGTAACAGTCGTCTTTGTCAACTGAGCCGAAGAGCTGAACGGTACCACATAAACTTCTTGACCACCAGGAATACCCGACAATGATGTGGTAGCACTTGTTGCACCACTAAACGAGGACGTGAACGGATATACACCGATCGCGGACAAGTTCGATGTGGTAGCAGGAGCTGTCCATTGAATGTCCGTAGGATAGTTCGTGCTGTTCCAATTAGCATCGACTTCAGCGTATGCGTTCGATGCATCATCAGTGTAGCTGTTCACATAGACCGTAGCCTGACCGTTGGCATCTGTGGTAGTGGTATAGGTATTTGTACCCAAGGATGCGCCAGTTGAACTAGCGAAAAATGCACCACTATCGTGCGAGCCGTCACCCTTAGAGTTGAGGGTAAAGGTAACTGACTGGCCAGACTGAACCTTATTGTTGCTGTCAAGCGGCAGGGTGATTGTTACCGGAACCAACCCAGTTGTTGCATTCGAAGCCGATGATGTTGTTGCACCAAATGGGGTAGAGCCCGTGCCAGCTGGTGTAACAAGTGGATTCGTGCCGACGAATGCAATGTAAGCCTTTTGGCTTGGCGTATTACCAGATGCGGTGTAAGGAGCATCAAACTCTACAGAGTAAGCACCAGAGCCAGTGATTTTAATGCTAACCGTGCCGGTCGCATCCGTTGTTGCTGTACCAGTGTAGGTACCAGCAGTGGCATCGTGAGTCAAAGAAAGGAAGTTACTTCCTTGTTGTACTACTGCAGAGTTGTCGAGAACAACTGAAACATTTGCATTAGCAACCGCATTGCCATTTGCATCTGTCAATTTAGTTGTTAATGTTAGTGCATTGGAACCCTGGGCAATAGCCGGTGATGCTTGTGTTCCAGAACCAGCAACGTTCCCCGTAACAGTTACCGGGCTAAGTGCTGCGCTTCCAACTACGGTGGTTCCACCCTTAATGCTCAAGCCAGCTTGACCCGTGAATGAGCCATTTACGCCAAGAGCCGTCAGGATGTTGTTGATGTAGAACACCGGCAGGTAGGTCGTAGCTTGAGCGGATGGGCCGCCAGCTGGATCCTTAGCTGCTTGGGTGTTGAACTTCTTAACAGTCGTGCCGTTAACGGTAACGCTGGTGTTACCTGTGCCAACGCCACCATCTACAGAAATCTTAGAAGCGTCAACGCCAGGAGCTTGGATTGCCCAGGTGTGGGTTACGCCGTCCCAAGTAGCTGTGAAGCCGATCTTAGCCAGCGCTTGGTTGAAGTAGTAAACCGGGAAGAAAGCCGTTGTATTGCCGGAATCTTTACCGGTCATTTCGAATGGGTTAGACAGAACAGAACCATTAACTACGATAGGTAGTTGGCCTGCTTTAGACAACCCTGTGGATGTTGCAGCAAATGCCATCGGGGCAGCAGAGCCGAGTACGACTGCAGCTGCAGCGATACCTGTAAGCGTACGTTTCAAGAGTATTTCTCCTCCCATTTTTAACAAGTGGATGAGTACTGAAGTTCTGGTGACGAGGTCACCTTGTTGCCTGGCCTTCGTCAATGTCCCCGCGTGTCCATGACGATGTGCTAGTTTGTTGACCTCACTGCAAGTTTCCGTCCCATGCAACGAGCGAAAACAAAATCTAGGACTTCCGACAATCCCGACACGTAGGAAGACATCCCTCCCTTCAGTGCAAGTTTGCACCGAATTAATATATCTATGGCTTTAATTACGACACAGAGCCGGTATTTCCTTCAAAATGAATCGAATCTGGTCGAAAAACTCGTATTTTACGAGCTCTAGAAGATTATGTATGTAATACACCACTTCAGTGCCGCATTATACGCTTTCTTTCAAGACAGGTAAAGTCAATTAATAGTTTTTTGGGCAAAAAAATCTGTAGACCCAATCAAACACTCTCATAAGTATGCAAGATTTTTTGCATAAGAACGAGTATTTCTCGACAAAGTTTGCAAAATACTTTGTCTTTGTAGGGCTAGCACTTAACTAGCGGTTCAACGGGATATCGCCGTAGTATTGGGTGCGTTTTGCAACCGCTGCAGTACCTAACGAGATTTTCCCACCTTATAGACGATCCACGTGCACAAAATGTTACACCTTATGTAGAAATTTTTTTGACACGCAAGGTGCTACCTATGTAAAGTCGTTGGTACGAGACCAACCGGACCGTGAGGATGTGCTTACAAAATGCAGTTTACTACACCAGAAGCTAGAAACACAGTGGAAACTGTGGAGAAGAAGTCCAAATTTATTGCGTCGCTTTTTCCGATATTAAGTGTTAGTGAGGCGGAAGAAGCACTTGCGCAGATTCGCGAGGAACATAAGACTGCCAACCATAACTGCTTTGCGTACCGCGTGGGGCTTGGTGTGCCGGTGGAGCGATTCTCGGATGATGGTGAGCCGAGCGGAACTGCTGGGCGGCCGATATTGGAGGTGATTCGGCGGCGAGAGATCGATAATGTGTTAGTCGTCGTCACGCGCTATTTTGGTGGCGTCCTGCTGGGTGCAAGCGGGCTCGTGCGGGTTTATGCGGATGCGACGAGCCAAGTGCTGAATGCGACGCCAATGCTTAGGTGTGGATTGATGCATACGCTTGAGGTGTCGTGTGACTACGGTATGTACGGCAAACTTGAGTATGCGTTGGGGCAAGAGGGCATGGTGATGATCGAGAAGCAATTTGCTGAGGCGGTATCGTTTCAACTGGTGGTTGCGGAAGCGGATGTCGAGAAACGGGTCACTCAGTTGAATGAGTGGACGAACGGCCAGGCGAACGTGAATGTGTTGCCGGCAGAGTACATCGGCGTGAGCGAAGACGGGAGTTTGGTACGTGGTGTCTGGCCGAGTGATGGTGAATCGTGAGGCCAAACTCCCGAGTGGTGCGTGATCGGTTAGAGGTGATTGTCTCCGCGGTGATCGAGTAGGACGTCGAAATTGCGCGCATTTCGGATGCGCCTGTCGACAAGAATCTTCTTCATGTCGATAAAAAATGAATGGTGGTTTGTTAGGGTGATGAGCGTTGTCTGCGCGGCTATGGGTTTGACGATTGCGATGTCCCTCGTTCGAAAGTATCCAACAGCGCCGTCATTGCGGATGTCTGGGTGGCGGACCTTGAGTGGGACGTATATCGCTGGGTAGATTTTCGTAACGAGCGGAAGATAGAGTGTATGGCCGATCAGCTCCTCGTATGCCCGGCGCAGCGCACGGGTATCCACGCAGTTTTCCTCAGCAACTTTTTGGTACTGGGTCTGCACCTTCCATGGCAGGTACCATGTTTCCTCATTTTCTAGCGAAATCATAGTGGAGTTGCCATTCTGGTAGACGGGTAAAAATGCGCTGAGTTGGCGGATCCACTGGGCGAGATCGGGGACGATTGACGGCTTCTCGTAAACGGTCGAGTGCGGAATGGGATGCAATGTGTCGTGTCCGATCGCGTCATCGGACGTCATCATCTTCACAAGTTATCCTCCCCTTATATAGCTGCTGTATGAACTTCGTCTATTACACACATTTTATAGGTCTCTCCTGAATCTATCAACTGTATTTTCAGAAAAATTTGATGTTTATTAGTAAAGTCTTGGGACTTGTCTTCGATTTTGGGGTTAGATTGCACCTGGAACATTCTATTCTACGAGACTACTGATCAGTCCTTTGCGCTTGGCTTGGTTGGTCGACTAGCCTCGTCCCCTTTTACGCTTGTCTTGCGCGTAATTTGAGTGGGCCGGCCCGCACGAGAGGGCTTTTGGTATGGCTTGTTCATTGGGTAGCCAACAGACGGAAATGGTTCTTGCGGCACAGTTGGGCGACGGGGATGCACTGGCGGAGTTGTTAGGTCAATATGAGGGCCTGCTTGTCACTGTGGCACGGCGTTATCGCTTGACGTGTGGTTTTGACGAAGTCTATCAAGAGGCGTGTCTGGCGTTCATTCGGGCTGTCTACGCCTACGATCCCGATATGGTCCCCTTCCCCGCCTTCGCGTCCGCGAGAGTCCGAGGGGACGTGCTGACGGCGATGAGACGGTGGTGGCGTGTGGCGGACCGACAAAAGTGGATAACGCCGATGGACGATGAGGACGACACGGAAGCGCTGGAGCGAATGTGGGATGAACACGGTCAAAGTGGCCCCTCCATCGAGGATGCATGGTTGCTTGAGCATGACCTGAATTCGGTGATTGCGTACGCTTCGTTGAGTGAACGGGAGACGTCGTGGCTGCACGCGTTCCTACGCGGATATACGCTCGACATGATACGCCGCCGGTATGGTGTCAGCAGTGAGACGGTCAAAACGTGGCGCAAGCGGGCCTTGGCGAAGCTAAAGCGGGCAGCGAGGGTACTAGGGTACGAGTGGCAGGATTTTGTGTAGGTTCGCGTTTGCGCTGCCCTGTCTCTGTGGAGACTTGCCATCTGGGTGTGATGTGTACTTGTGAGCAATGCGGTACGTACGTGAGTACTACTCTTACTCTGTAGCTACGGATGCACAAAAGACCGTCCCTATAGGGACGGTCTGAGTGCTGAACTGGTCATCAACCAGTTACGGTGTTATTTGTTGTGTCGCTCGTTGTTGTATTGGTTGTCGTCGTATTGGTAGTGTTCGTTGTTCCATTGGACGTAGTGTTATCGGTGGTGCCGTTTGAATCTGTGCTGTTGGAATCTGTGCTTGTTGTATTGGAACCGGTTGATAATGTATCACCGCTTGGGGAAGTTGATCCTTGTACGTCGAGCAAAGCGGACAAAGCGCTCTGAAGCTGGCTAATGATCTGTTGAACCTGTGCTTGGTAGGCCGTCACCGCTGCACTGATAGCCTTTTGATTACCGTGAGCCTTTTTGATTGCATTGGTGAGTTGAGTTTGTGCGTCTTTTAGCTGGGACTGTGCCTGTTTAGCCAACTGCTGTTCTGCAGCTTTTGCGTCCTTGTTGTGACCCAACTTCAGACCCTGAATCATATTGTCCTGGTCCTGCTTCAAGAGATTGCCCACACCGTGTTGAGGATGACCATGCTGTGAATTCCCAGAAGTTTTGGCTGTGGATGACGAAGCAGATGTAGACGATTTCGACGTTGAAGTAGATGTCGAGTGACTTGCACTAGCCGATTGACTCGAATGGGCAGCCGGCCCGTGGCTCCCGTGATCCTGAGCGAACACGACAGACGTCGTTCCTGCAGTGAGAGCCCCTGCGGCTAACAACCCGAAAATTGCTCCCTTTGTAATTTTACGCATGGAAAACCCCTCCAAATAAAAAAATAGACGAACTAGGAGCTCGCCCATTACCGTGGTCTATGTATTCGGCAACTGGCTGGCATAGCAAGTTTTGCTGAAGCCCCTATAGCTTTGCGCCCCACACTTTCGCATGGTTTGCCTTGATTCGTTTATCCCATTTTATATGATTTTCGACAAATATCCATATTTTTCGTAACAAAATTTCTTGGCCAACGAGGTAGTTGTGCGTTGACAGCGAACTGCCATCCCCTCCCTGGGCCACAGACGGTACCATGCACTTGCTCGACTAAACCGGGCCGCCCAGCAGCGCAAACAAAATCGGGACCCGGCCACCCCCAGCGGTCGTTTACTGCCAAAATGGCGGGAATTTGACCCACGACCGTCGCGGGATTCCACAATAGCTACCTGAATGCTAGCTATTCAAGGTGCTACCGGTCCCAGTGCTCGCGCTAAACCGGCCAATAGCGACCATTACGGTGCCTATTGCTCAACCCCGCGGACTCCCGGCGGTTCTTTACGAACAAAATGGTGGCTAACCGACAAAACGACACGCGGGCCCAGCCCACACCATCCGGAGCCTACCCCCCGTGCCTCAATGTCACCCGGCTCCCCGTCGACCGGATGCCTAGGCGTAATCCCAATCCGTCACTCCGCCTCCACCAGCGCGAACAGAATCGTCGCCTCAGCAACGAGCTTGCCGTCGACGTATGCTTTGCCGCTGCCTTTGCCAAGACGGCCCTTGAGCCTGTCGATGGTGAGTTCCATTTCGAGCTTATCGCCGGGGCGCACCTGGCCGCGATAACGGGCGCCGTCGATACCTGAGAGGAGCGGGCGCTTGCCTTGGAAGTCTGGTTGCGAGAGGATGGCCACGCCACCGAGTTGTGCCATGGCTTCCGTAATGAGAACGCCTGGCATGACGTTGTAGTCCGGGTAGTGGCCGGTGAAGTGCGGCTCGTTTGCCGTGACCATTTTGTAACCTTTGACGCTGACGCCTGGCTCGATTTCCGTGACTCTATCAACGAGCAAGAATGGATAGCGGTGTGGCAGGATTTTGCGAATGTCTTCCGCATAGAGCGGTAGATTGAGTTCCATTGTCGTAAAACACTCCTTGGATATTGCGGGATCATGCCCGCTAGATCAAAAGCAGGGCGCTCCCCCTGCTTTGTGAACGGTAACCCCCGTGAGTCGGTCTGTGGGGTGTATCCGGGTGTGATCGGAGGATGCGAGGTGGTCTTGTGGACCGCCCGCTTCGATCACGCCTCAATACACACGCCTCCGAATTGTAACGATGTCCATGCCGGCGACGTAAAGCGCGGTCGTCACGTAGGACAAGGCGACGGTGAACCAGAGAAGAACTTCCCCGCTCGTGTCGCTGGGCCAAGCTAGAATGATAGAGCAAATGGCGACGTAGTAGCAGAGTGTGGTCATCTTGCCCCACACGTTTGCCTTCGGGACGGCGCGTTTGCCTTGAAAGTAGAAGAACGTTGCACCGATAATCATGAGGACGTCGCGAAGAACCAAGAGGCCTGCGACGAGCCATGGCACCCTGTCCGACTGGATGAGTGAAAAGAGCACGGCGACCATCATGAGTTTGTCGGCGAGCGGATCGAGAAGCTGTCCGGCATACGTCTCTAGCTTATATGTACGAGCGATGTAGCCGTCAAGCACGTCTGTGAGTCCTGCGAACAACAAGACAAGCAGGGCGAGCACTTTGTGCGGGCTGGATGTTGCGTAGAACGCCCACAGGTAACAAGGAATCAATAAGAGCCTGAGCAGGGTCAACATGTTCGGTAAATTCAAAGTATCGCCCCCTCTTCGCGGCAGGGGCAGTCGCCCGAAAGGCGGCTTGTCCGAGCCAAACATATTATATCAGTGCGGTTGGTGCTGGAAAAGTGATTGAAACAGAGCCGGGTGTGCCGCAGCTATCGACGAGTCTTCTTGTACCGAAAACAAAACGTACCGCGCGAGTTGTCTGCGGTACGTTTTCTGCCGTGTTTAGTGTGCGTGGGTATTCGGGCATTGGTTGACTGACAGGACACTGAATGGACGATAAGGACCTGATGAGGCGAACCCAGGGGGCTTCTGCCCACATGTACGACCGCTGGTCCTAGTTCTAGTCCGTCATCCGACGTTACGGCTTAATGGTCGCCGCTATGCCCATCATTTGATTCGTTAACTGTATGCTCTCCGAATTCAGCTCAAACATCCGCTGAGCTTGCAACATATCCGTCATAGTTGCCGTCATGTCCACGTTGCTGTATGCGAGGGCTCCTTGCTGCACGCTCGACTGCGTTGCAGGTTGCGCTTGAACGCCCGGCGCCAAAGCGTACAGGTTGTCCGACTGTGCAATGAGGTGCGACGATGGCTGACCAATTTCCACGATACCGATTCTCGGTCCCTGTATCGATCCGTTAAACACAATCTGCCCATTCGGCTGAATCTGCATGGTGGTCGCGTTCGCTGGGCGAATGATAGGCTGACCAGTCGAAGACAGAACCTGGTTGCCGCTCGGTGTTGCCAAGGCAAACTGACCATTCGCCTGCTTGCTCCAGATGAAGTTTCCAGCTTTCGTATAAAGCGGGCCTTGCGGACTCTGGACGGTAAAGAAACCGGGCCCTTGAATCGCGAAGTCCAGCTGCCCGCCTGTTTGGCGGATATCCATATTGGTGAAATCCGGGCCCTCGCCGACCGCGACAGATCCAGTGCCACCGCGCCAACCGGGCGGGGTTGTCCGGCGGGCATTTTGCGGATCCGTTGCGGAACCATACAGTTGCATCGTCAAGGCATCCTGAAACGTCCCCTGTTGTTGTCCGTAGCCGATGGTGTTGCTGTTTGCGACATTCTCCCCGACCCTGTCCAGCCAATCGGAAGACGCGTGGAGGGCATTGAGGCCAGTTAAAAGGGATTGCATAGCCATGTGTCTTCAGTCTCCTTTTTATCCGTTCACCTTGCCGATATCCGTCGTTGCAGTCTGTAGGAGACTGTCTTCCGTTTGGATAACACGTTGGTTTGCTTCGTACGAATTGACCGCATTGAGCATGAGCGTCATGGTTGTCGTCGGATCGACATTGCTTTCTTCCAATTGACCAGGTTGCAACTGTCCAGTGCCCGTTCGCAATTGCGGGAGGACCGTAGCTGGGGCAAACGAATTGCCGACCATATACTCAGTTTGCCCGAGCGGACTCAGTTGCGTCACATCCGCATCCACCGTTCCGAGACGCGCACCTGGAACCGGTTGTCCAGCCGCATTCACGACGGTATAGGATGCTTGGCCCTGCGAGTCGGTAACAGGTTGTCCGTCTTTCGCGAACACTTCCGGGCCTTGGAATCTCGGATTGATGACGATGCGCGCCCCCTGAATAGGTTGTCCATTTGCACCGACGGGTAGAATCACGTTGCCAGCGGAGTCGACCAAGGTGTTGTTCGAGTCGACCTGGAGTGATCCGCTCTTCGTCAACGCGATGCCCTGTTGCCCTTGTGATGACACGTAGTGAACCGGGTAAAAACTGTGGTAGCCCATGTTACTCTGGTTGCCGACGCGAATGGACAATCCCTCGGCTGCGCCCTGTCCAGGCACCCCAATGACTTGTCCTTGTGCATTCGCGAACAGATACGACGGGTTTCCTCCCGCATCATAGTCAGGAGCGCTGGCCGTAGCCGTGAGCGCCGTACCCCGGTAGTTTGGATTTCGTACAGCATAAACACCTTGCACAGGCTGTCCATTCGCATCGAAGACAGCGAGGGCTTGTCCGTTCACACCGAGCCGGCCACCGTTGCCGACCGTCACCACGCCTGGCATCGGTGTCGATCCCGTCGCCCCACCTTGCACAGCCGCATACTGGCCGGACGCCAGTGTATCTGTAATGGCGACGTCGAGTGCTCGGCCCGTTTGCGACAGGGTTCCCGCGCTGAAATCCGGTACGCCCTCTTGGAACGTCACACCCGTCCCCATGTTACCGATGTAACTATACGTCCCGTTCTGTCCACGGTACATTTGATCCACGGGATTTTCGATGGCTTCGGGATTGGAAACTTTAAAACCTGGTGTGGCCTGGTTGGCTAAATTGTTTGCCAACAACTGTTGGATGCGTTCATTGACTTGCATCCCTGCTGCAGCAGTGGTCAATCCGACGTTCACGATGCGGCACCCTTTCTTCCATGTAGAGCGATGCGTCTAGTCTTCTATCTATCTGATCTTCTCAGGAACTTGGGAAAGATTATTTTCCCTGAGTAAACCATGATCTTGTCCCAAGCTTTGTAAACTGCTGGTTTCGCTTACCGACTCCGCCGGCTCTGGCGGCTGACTTTTCGGCTACTCACTTGTATCTAGCAGCCCTGCTCAGCGAGCCCTTTTACCAGGTTTACGACCCCGCACCTCTCGGTAGCGGCGCCATTCTGGGCTGTCTAACACACGGCCTGTCCCGATGACAACGCAGTGCATAGGGTTTTCCGCAATGTGGACGGGAATTTGCAGCTCATCTTGCAGGAGCTTGTCCAACCCGTCAACGAGCGCGCCGCCGCCTGTGAGAATGACACCTTTATCGAAAATATCCGCAGCCAACTCGGGCGATGTCTTCTCCAACACCGACTTCGTCGCTTGGACAATCGCTTGAATGGGTTCTTGTAACGCCTCGCGCATCTCTTCCGCGTGGACCGTGATGGTCTTTGGCAGACCGGAGACCATATCCCGGCCGCGAACGTCCATGCTGTTCGTGCGCCCGCCCGGATAGACGGTGGCGAGTTCTTTCTTCAGCTCTTCGGCCGTCCGTTCGCCCACCATGAGGTTATACGTACGCCGGATATACTTCACAATGGCCTCGTCGAGCTTGTCCCCTGCGACGCGAAGGGATGTGGAGGTGACGACATCGCCAAGTGACAACACGGCGACGTCCGTCGTTCCCCCGCCGATGTCGACCACCATGCTGCCGCTTGGTTCAAAGATATTCAAACCAGCGCCGATGGCGGCCGCCTTCGGTTCCTCGATCAAATCCACATGCTTAATACCACAAGCTTCCGCGGCTTCCCGTACTGCCTTCTGTTCGACCGACGTGATCCCTGCAGGAATACAAATCATCACCCGCGGCCGGGCAAAAGCGCTTTTGCCAACTGTCTTGCGGAGGAAGTGACGAAGCATGATCTCCGTCACATCAAAATCCGCAATCACGCCTTCGCGCAACGGCCGTATAGCGACGATATTGCCTGGCGTACGACCAAGCATGCGGCGGGCTTCCTCGCCGACAGCAACCACCTGTTTTGTCACCTGATCTATCGCAACGACGGAGGGTTCATCGAGTACAATCCCTTGTCCTTTGACGTGCACCAGCACGTTTGCGGTTCCTAAGTCGACCCCTATATCCCGAGAAAACATTTGCAGCGAGTCCTCCTATTATAGAGCGTGCTTCATCGCATGAGTGGCGTTCATATATTAGTGCAGAAGATAGTAGAATAGAATATACCAGGAAATAGTTCTACAGCCCGCTTGAAACTCCTTTACGCGGATCGAACTTTTTCGACCCATTTTGCGGTTCGTCATCTTTATGATACTTCAATTTCGTTGCTTCGCCGCCACGCAAATGCCGGATGGACTTGTGATACTCGAGAATTTCTTTGACACGATTGGCCAAATCCGGGTTAATTTCCGGTAGTCTCTCGGTCAAGTCCTTGTGCACGGTGCTTTTCGAGACGCCAAACTCGCGCGCTATCGTTCGAACGGTATTACGAGTTTCGACGATATACTCACCGATTTTGAGCGTCCGCTCCTTGATGTAATCATGCACTCCCCTCGCCTCCCCATGCAGGTCAGTTGGTCTGATACAGTATATGAGGGGGTGTACACGGTATGCCTTGGCTAACCCCGCGATAGCTTGTCACACTAAGCTTTTCGCGCACATTTCAACCATTACTCCCTGGGAAATAATCAGACAAATCCGTTATTGCCCGGTGTTCTTGGGGGCGGACAAGTTTGTGATTTCTGGGAGGAAAAACATTTTTCGATCGCGATCGACAAAATTCGTAGACAAAAAAGAACCGCCCCCAAAATTCCCGGGAGCGGCATATGAGTCAAGCATCAAACACCGTCTGTGGTTATTGCTTGGGTAGGACGGATTCCGGATCGATCGGCGTACCATTGTAGTCGACTTCGAAATAGAGATGGTTACCCTGACTCTTCTCGAACTCGTTCGACGTAGTCGTACCAATGGTTTGACCTTGGTGGATGGTATCGCCCTTCTTCACATCGACGGATCCAAGCGACTGATACTTCTCCGTGTACCCGTCTGCACTCTGCACAATCACTTCTTGACCGTACAGCGGCTGATTATCCACCGTCACGATCTTCCCACTCAACGCCGCCGTAACCTGGAAGCTAGAGCCGTCCTTGGTCTTGATGTCGACACCTTTGTGGGCATAGTAAGTGTTGTCATAGTTGACGAGTGCGGCCTCTTGCGCTTTCAAGCTGCCCTTCTGCGGGAAAAATCCCATCGCAACAGATGTGTCGGTTCCATCAGCAACTGGCCAAACGAACGGTTCCTTCGGTTGAGTCACCGTTTGCCCGGTCGCGGCCGTATTCGTATCTACCCCCGTACTGGATGTAGGACTGGTAGACAGTTGGCTGCGCGCGTACATCAAACCAATGATAACCGCTGCAGCACCGAGATAGATTGCCGGATAGAGCCAACGCTTTGACAATACACGCTTTGCATTCACTGGACGCCCGGTCGATTTATTTTGGGGGTCCGCGTTTTTGTTTTCATTCGGATGTTGTTTTTCATCCATGTGGCGCTCACCTCAATAGTGAGTCTCGCCACGGAAACTAGATTCTATACCTAGCGATGGAAAAAAGAGGGTAGATTCGAAGGGGGGCGCCGCTGAAGGGCGCGGGGTGGCTGCCGCCGCGGCGCGGCGGTTGGCGGGGGCTGGGCGGGAGTTGCGTGGGCGCGGGTGGTCGGCGGGGGCCGGGCGGGACAACGGACTTTGGTTCCGTTGTTGATGATAGACGGGCCCGGCAGCGAGATTAGGGGAACTAAATGCTCTTGTTGGCAGAACCTTGCCCTGTGCATGCGAGGATATGGGCATATAGCGGCACGGGAGTCTCTTGCTTGCGTCAGATTGCGTCAGAACGGCCAATCAAGGGAAAATCGTTCTCCTATCGCGATCGCCCGCACGCGGACTGCTTGCCATGAGACTGCCCGGGTATAGAAATAGCGAAAATGTTGACTTGCAGAGCTCTTTCGGTGGCAGCGCGGTTGCTCCGCGACCCGGGGCGACCCGGGGGCCTAGTACCTCGACCTTCCTCTACCTTCTAAGGCCGTTCTCATTGGCTCCCGTACGCGGGACAGTGTGGCCGAATTAAGTATCACTTTGGTAACTATTTGGCTCTCTTCTTGTCGGGATGAACCCTATAGGCACCATTTTGATGCCTATCAGCGGATCGCAATACCCGCAGGGTACACAGACACCTGGCGTTAAGCACTATTTCCGTCGCTATTCGGCTATGCTCACCCGAAAATCTGCAGCATAGACACTATTTTGGTGCCTATCCAACTCCCGCCCACTTGCAGCGACCAAGTGATTAGGTGCCATTTCGCCCCATGTTCATCTCTGCCCCCGCCATCAGCCCCGTTCCCGGGTCCCCACCCTCCCGCGTGACCGCCACGCTCCCGTTCACACCCTGCCTACTCCCCCGTTCCCACCATCCCGTCATCCAACTGTACCGTGGTGCCCGGGTAGAACTTCGCTAAGATATCCTTCCAACTCATGCCCTTGGCGGCGAGCGCTTGGGCCTCGTGGAGACTCATGCCGATGTTCGTGCCTCGGCCATGGGACGTGATGACGAGCCCTTGTGGCCTGACTTGCCATGTGAAATCTGCCGACGGAAGGTGCAAGAGATTCGCGAAATCCGCGCCGCTGATGACTTGCTTGCCGTAGGTGACTGTACTGACGAAGCCGTTCGGTGCCCGGCTCATTTTGAGCTCGCTCCACTGCACGGTGGGTAGAGAGAAGGCCTGGGCCACTTCGCGAGGTTCGAAGGTGTTGGTGGAGGTGCCGTCGGGATCGACAGCGTCATCCGGGCATTTGATAGCCTGCAGGTATGGGATATTGTGGTGGAAGACATCCTGGCTCGACAGGGTCGTGCCTGGCGACAGTTCGAACATGAATGCGAGAATCGGTTGCTTCTGATAGGTGAGGACGAGTCCGTCCGTCGTTTCCACCGCGGCTTGGAGACGCGAAAGGAATTGGAAAGAGTCGTTTGGGTACTCGGCCTCAATGTCCTGCTCGTTGGCGAGGGGCAAGTCGAGTTGGCTATCGTTGGTGACGTCGGCGTTGTGTGACTTCGCCAGAGGAGATGAACCACTACTCCCCTGCATGGCGTGGACGGCATACGTGCGCGTGGCGACGGCTGCAGCTTCCAAACTTGTCATCGGTGTGTTTGGTGGGAACTCGGCGGCCAGCACGTCTAGAATGTACGTGTTTAAGGGCATGGTAGAAGTAGACTGTGACCCTGTGTCGTAGACACGGACGCCCGTCTTCGCGTCGGTTGTGTTGAGCCACGCGGTGACGTCTGGCATGGGACCGCGGTGGACGGCGTGTGCGATGACGGTGGGGACGCCGACGATCGCTGCAAAAACGAAGACGATCCGCAGAACGAATCGCATCACTTCGTTCGGCGTAACGGCATCGTCGTCGTGTGGGGCCGGTGTTTCAGGGTGGTTATGGGATGGGACGGCGCCTAAACGGATGCCGTTTCTCGATTTGATGGGCGTGAACCGTGTGCGTGACATCTCGGCTGCATCTCCTTCTGGGACTAGTGGACAGACAGTCTATCAAACTGATATGCGAGGAGGCACTGAGATATGAGAGGCAGTGCTGGAAATGGCCGGAAGGATAATAGAGGATAAGTAGCGTATAATAGAACTAATTCCCTGGACAGGGAAATACATTAATATGATGGACATCGCGGTGTCGCCGATGGAGTGTGGGTGGCGGGATCGAGGATGGCCTTCACCATAAACACAGCCCAGACAGTTAGATGGGCCATAAACGGGGGACTGATCAGAACGTGAACATGACGCTCACTCGGATCCGATATGCCAAAGCACCACCACTTGTACCGCCCGGTTTGTAGCTTAGAGCGTGGTGCGCCAGGAGGTCTAGCGCATGAACAACGACGGAAACATGCCTGTAGCGTTTTTTCTGACCCGAATAAGCTCGCCGCAAGCCCCTGGATTCATCCATAGGGTAAGGCGAGCATTTTCTGATATGTCTTTGAGCAGTATAATAAATACATGGAATATAAATCCAACAATAATGTAGTGTATTCGTGCAAATATCACGTTGTCTGGTGTCCGAAATACCGAAAAAAGGTTTTGGTTGTTGGAGTAGACGTTCGGTTAAAGGAGCTGATTCATGAGGTCGCTATCGAACGTCAATCCGAGGTCATCGAGTTAGAGGTTATGCAAAATCACGTTCATTTGTTAATTGAAGTCGATCCACAATACGGAATACATCGGCTGGTAAAACAGATTAAAGGTCGTTCATCTAGAGTCCTGAGGGAGGAATTCCCTTGGTTGAAAAGCCGAATTCCAACTTTATGGACAAACTCCTACTTTGTTTCAACGGTTGGAGGTGCGCCGCTTGAGATCGTCAAGCAATACATCGAAAACCAAAAAAACGTCTAAGCACACCCCATCCTTTGTGTGCGAGATACCTTTGCGTGTCACGAGATGGCAAGCAAGGGTTTTGAATGCTCGTTTTGAAGCTGCAAGGCAAATGTACAATGCTTTGCTTGGAGAAGCCATGCGTCGATTAAGACTCATGCGGCAATCAAGGCTATATTCTACAGCGAGAGTTATTGATTCCACAGATAAGGAACGTCTAGCCGAACGTCGCGGTCTGTTCCAATCCGCACGGACTGAGTACGGATTCAGCGAGTACAGTCTTTCTCAATATGCGACAAAACTCCGCAAGTCCTGGCTAGGCGACCATTTGGATGCACACGTAGCACAAAAATTGTGTAAACGAGCATTTGGAGCCACTGAAAAAGTGATGTTCGGGAGGGCAAAACATGTACGCTTCAAGGGTAAACGCGGATTGCACAGTGTTGAGGGAAAATCCAACGAAACGGGTATTCGTTGGCGCGTGGACCACGTTGAGTGGTCCGGCTTGAATTTACCCATGGTTAAGGGTAGTGGAAAAGACCCGGTGATTGCACACGGCCTTTTACAACGAGTGAAGTACGTCCGTCTAATACGGCGCGAGATTCGGGGAAAAGACCGCTTCTATGCTCAATTGGTCTGTGAAGGTCTTGCTTATCAGAAACCAGATCAAGTTGTTCATTCTGGCACAGTTGGCTTGGATATAGGCCCTTCGACGATTGCTGTTTATAGTGGTCATGAAGCACTTTTAGAACAATTCTGTCAGCCTATTGTTGAAGATCAAAAATACATACGACGATTACAACGCCATTTAGATCGCCAACGGAGAGCCAATAACCCAGAGTGTTTCGATGAGCGTGGTCGAGCTATTAAGGGTAAGCATCCTCGTAACAAAAGCCGACGTCAACGAGCAACTGAGATTATTTTACGAGAATACAAACGTCGGCAAGCGGCCTATCGCAAAACACTCCACGGTAAATTAGCGAACCGCATTCTCTCGTTGGGAAACGACATTCGTACTGAAGACGTATCTTACAAGGCTTGGCAGAAGATGTTTGGTCGTTCTATCGGGTTGCGTGCTCCTTCTAGCTTTATAGCCATTTTGAAACGCAAGGCTGAGAGTGCTGGCGGTCAAGTGGTTGAGTTTAATACACGTTCAACAGCTTTATCCCAAGTTTGTCTTTGTGGCCAGAAACACAAGAAACCGTTGAAGCTAAGAATCCATGATTGTTCTTGTGGAATCACCATGCAGCGTGATCTTTTCAGCGCATATCTGGCTTCTTTTGTAGAATCAAATCGTCTCCAAGTCATCACGGCAAATGATTCGTGGTCGGGTGCGGAACCGCTCCTGCGGGCGGCTTGGAAACAGGCGACACAAAACCAACCTGCGAGTGGACGGGCAATGCCTTCCTCCTTCGGTAACAACCGGAGTCAGAGTGGGTCGCCCGAGAAAGAAGACCGAGCTGTCCATGAGGCGTTGGATGCTGTAGGCATAACCGTCGAGAGCCAACGAGAGTGGATTGGTACTGGTCTTTAGAACCCCCGGAATTTATTCCTGGGGAGGTTCAGCGATCACGACTTTCACATTGTCTCTCAATCCGACATGTCACGATCCCACTTTCCTCACGCCGACAGCTTCTTCCAGCTGATCGGCACCGCGCATCGGGGACCTCTCCTCCTTGCGCCCACCCAAACCGGCGCCCCGCGGTGTCTCGACCTGAACCTCCAAACCACCACGCGATCCGCCGAGCCATTCACCGTCTACACCACTATCACGCAGATGGTTACATGATTCTCTGTCTGCCGCAGAGCGGTAGCCGTAGGTCCTCGCAGGTGGAACAGGAATCCCAAGCGACCACGCGCAATATCCGTTCGGCACCGGATCGCGCGCTGCCACTGGAGACACTGGGGCAAATTGCCACGAGCATCGCACATGAGATACGCAATCCCCTGACGTCCGTCCGTGGCCTCGTCCAGCTCCTCGAGCCCGATCTCGCCCGACTCGGCAAAGAGCAGTGGGCCTCGATTATTCTGGGCGAGATCGCGCGGGTGAATCTGGTCATCACAGAGTTTCTTCAAACCACCAAGCCCCGCGCGCCAGTCAAGGAACGTGTGCTCGTGTCAGACCTGCTCGACGAGTTGCTCCTCCCATGCCTAAGCTGCGGCCATGCGGTCCTGCAAAATGTCCAAATCCTTCGCGGCCACATCGATCCCCCCGGCCTCACCGTCGCCGTCGACAAGTCGCAACTGGGGGAAATTCTCCTGAACATGACCCGAAACGCCACGGAGTCCATCCGCCAAACGTGCAAGACGGACGGATACGTGCTGTTCTCGGCGAGCCAAATTGGCGATCGGATCCGCGTCTCCATTCGCGACAACGGCATCGGCATCGCGGACGACGTACGCACCCGGATGTTCGACCCCTTCTACACCACCAAATACGACGGCACGGGCCTCGGCCTGTCGCAATGTCTGTATATCATGGAGATGCATGAGGGATCGATCAGCGTCGACAGCTCCCCAGGCCACGGCGCCACGTTCCACCTGTGGTTTCCCACGGTGGCGTGAGGCGGGGCGCTGCGGCGGGGGCGGGCGCTGCGGCGCGTGAGCTGGAGTGGTGGGCGCGAGGGCCGGTGGCGCGCCGCGAGTGTTCTAAGGGCAAGCGACGCGGTGTGCCAAGGTCAGGGGTGACAGTGTAGGGGCTCCGGATAGGTGCAAAGTGGCAGCTAACGCCGGTTGCTGCGGACCGGCGGGAGTCGAATAGGCACCAGAATAGTGTCTATCACCGGGATTTGTGGGCGAGCACAGCCAAATAGCGACGGAAATGGTGCTTAACGGAGTACTCCCTGTACTGATTCGGGTGATCCGACCCGACGACAGGTGTCAAAATGGTGCCTATGACGTTCATCCCGAAAAGTAGATAGCCAAATAATCACCAAAGTGATACCTAATGTTTCCGCCCGACCTCGCAGTCCTACGGCCCACCTAATTCGGCGATCAACACTCATACCCGGGACACGTGTGGGGTCTTCTAGGCACCCAACGAAAGAAACCTCCCCTCCTTTGGACGGTGCTACGTGGGTGTCCCCAGTGATTTTTATACAGAAAAACAATTCATGTTTTTGACTTTTGGTAAAACCAGGTCAGGCACAGGCCAGGAGCCCGATATCGAGAAGCCGGTGAGGTCCTTGTTCCTTACGATCCAGCATAGAGGTCCGATCCCCGATGTCGGCTGCTCGGCTGCTCGGCTGGGCCTGTATAGGCGACTTTTGTTCCGTTGTTTCTCCCAATGCGTCACTGAAGCGACAGCAGGGGAAGTAAATTCTCTTGTTCTGTAATGTTCCGCCCCTTCACCCGGGGATGGGGCCATATAACGGAATCTGAGTCTTTTGTTCATACCAAATCCGCATCCGATGAACGACTAAAGTACCATGCTTCCCCTATGCTGCGCGGTCGCGTGCGTGTTCAGCGCCCCCTTCACCCTAGCCAGCCCGCTATTCACTCCGGGAGGCGTCCCGTCGGGCCAACGGCCTCACCCCACAGCCGTCCTGCCACAAAAACGCAAAAAAGCGGGGCAGGCCCATTGGCCCACCCCGCTCATACGCATCACATGAATGATTCACATACCACATCAGAGCCCCCGACGCAGGGCCAGCGGTAGCGGCTCCAGGCCCCCATGCCACCGCCCAACCGCCCCTGCGGTCCAGCGTGCTGTGCTACGCTACTCAACCTAAGCGCCTGCGCTCGCACCGGCGGCGCCGGCGACTTCCTCTTCGTCCTCGAAGCGGGCGATGCGGGCCCCGAGGGATTGGAATTTGCCCACGAGGTTGTCGTAGCCTCGGTCCAGATGGTGCAAACCGTGCACTTCCGTCTCGCCTTCCGCGATGAGGCCGGCGATGACGAGCGCTGCGCCTGCGCGCAAGTCCGTGGAGGTCACGCGTGCACCGGAGAGGCGCTCGATTCCGTCGATCACGGCCGTCCGACCCTCGATGTGAATGCTTGCACCCATGCGCTGCAGCTCTGCGACGTGCATGAAGCGGTTCTCGAAGACCGTTTCCGTAACGGTGCTTGTGCCCTGGGCGACGCAGAGTGCGGCGACCATTTGGGCTTGCATGTCCGTTGGATATGACGGATAGTAGTGCGTTTTGACGTCAAGCGGACGCATGCGGCGACCTTCACAGGGCCACACTTTGATGCCGTCCACCCGATCCTCAATCGTTGCCCCAGCTTCCTCCAACTTGGCAATGAGGGACATGATATGCTGCGAGACCGTGTTCTCAACGTAGACACCGTTGCCCATGACGGCGCCGGCAACGAGGAACGTGCCTGCTTCAATTCTGTCAGGGATGACCGAATGCGTCGCGCCGTGCATGACATCGACGCCGTCGATGCGGATGATGTCCGTCCCTGCACCACGGACGCGGGCGCCCATGGCGTTGAGGTAGTTGGCGAGATCGACATTTTCGGGTTCCTTCGCCGCGTTCTCGATGATGGTTTGGCCTTTCGCCAGCACGGCCGCCATCATGATGTTTTGCGTCGCACCGACACTCGGGATATCGAGATAAATCCGCGATCCGCGCAAGCCACCAGTTGGCGCCTTGAGGCGGACAAAGCCGTTCTCGACGATGGACGTTGCGCCAAGGGCTTCCAAGCCTTTGATGTGCAAATCGACCGGACGCGGTCCGATGTTGCAGCCACCCGGCAGTGCGATCACGGCTTCGCCAAAGCGCGTGAGAAGCGGCCCTGCGACGACGAATGAGGCCCGCATGCGGCGGACGAGATCGTAGGGCGGGGTCACGCTGTTTATGTTCTCTGCATTAATTGTCACGGATGAGTCCTGCCACTCGACGTCCGCGCCGAGGGCGTGTATGGTGTTTGCCATGTTTTCGACATCGAGCAGATGTGGAACTTCCTCGATGTGGCTAACACCTTCAGCAGCGAGCAAACTAGCTGCCAATATGGGTAATACGGCGTTCTTTGCGCCGCTAACGCGGACGGTTCCTTCGAGAAGGTGCCCGCCTTCGATGAGTATCCTTGCCATTCCGTAACCTCCGGCCTCGGTCTATGGACTCCTCGTCACGAAGCGTTACGTGGACGTGTCGTCTAGTACGTGGTTGTAATGATTGGTGTTCCGACCAGGACGTCCGTACTGTGATGGAACGTATCGTCGTGCACGGCAACCTGCACATTCATACGTCTTCCATTCGTGTAAATGTACGTCAAGGCATCCGCAGCATAACCGGAGACACTCGTCTCCCACTGTGTCTTCAGTGACTCCACAGAACTTGCATTGACTGCCTGAAGTGCCATGGTTGCTAAGTGGTTCGCCTGCTGCTGTGGGACTTCACTCGCCAGCGATCCCGTCAAGTACGCACTCATCTGCGGCGTACCTTGAACAGCTGCAACCATATGCTCGACTCCGTCATACTGGCGCGCAAAATTGTCCGCCGCCGATCCGGTTCCCAACGCCGTTACAGTCAAGACCGTTTGCGCTGCTTCATCGGTGGACGGAGACTGCGTCGTCGTACCCGGGAGACTCGTCAAGACAATCCGTACATTCGTGGAGTTTGGCCACTGTCCGTCCACTTGATAATACGTTTCATTCTGTTCGGATCGAGTTGTTAATTTCGCGTTCGTAAGCGCGAATTCCTTCTCTAACTGTTCTCCAAGAGATGCCAATTGCGTATGATTCATAAATTGATTGTTAAGTATCGTCCAGTCGTGAATGGCGTAACCATTCGGCGACGCGTTAGTTGCAGCCAATGCCTGGCTGAGAAACGCGAACTGCCGCTGGCCATCGTCCGACTGCGTCCCCGCTTGGCCTAACGACTGACTCGGCTGCGTTGTGCCTGTCGTCGCCGCCGCTTGTGCCGTCGACACAAGTGGATGAACAATTGCTGCACCGATAACCACAAAGACGCCTGCCCACATGAGTTTTTTCACGCGACGTTTAAACCGTCTACTCCTGATTCGGGATCTGCTTTGTGAATTAGTCTGTGCCATTGTCGCATCCTCCATCCAAATGTTTGTAAATCCGCCTGTCGCTGATTGCGCAACCAGGTCTGTTACAAACATTGTGGACGAGAATCTATCAGCCTATACCTACCTCGTAGAGACTTTCATAGAATACGTTGCCACCGCGTAACGTGCGGGGGTCGTTTTTTGCCGATCCGCCACGAAAAGATTACTTTGGCGACGCGCCTCGGGTCTCGTTCGGTCGGCCCGCAGATTCGCGCTACGGGCCTTGTGCTGGGCGACAGTGGCGCGCAATAACAGGGAGTTTCGCCTTATTGGCCATGTTTCCATGAGCGGGATCGCGACATAGCCGGACTTTGCCCCCAGAAAGATAGCCAATAAGGTGAATCGACCCGTTAATCGCTTCTGCGTCCAATGGAACCGACGCCAACACACTGCTCCCGCGGGCCATTGACAGCCCGACCCTGGCGGGCGGCGCGGCGCAAGAATAGGCGACCGTCGTTCCCTTGTTGCCAATGAGCCAGGCACCGTGTCGAGATAGAGGAACCATGTTCGCTTATGCAGCTAATTTCCCGCTTTTCCTGGGGCAAATTCGCCTATAACGGAACCCAAGTCCGTTACGCATGCGGATTTGCGACGGGATCTGACAACAAGGCACTGTGGTTCCCCTAATTGCAAGCCGTCCGCCCCGGCAGCGACGGTATACCGCCTCGACCGACCCCCAGGGCTCCCCGCCGCCCTTCGGGCCCGAGCACCGAATGCCACCGCCTACAGCCCCTGCACCACCTGCATCGCGCCAAGGAGGAGCACGGCGACCAGCACGGCGAGCAGTCCGCCGCACAAGGACAGGAAGAATCGAAGCATGGTCGCTTGCGGGCTGAGTGGTTGGTTGACGAACTTATCCCACTTCACGGCTGCAAGTGCCCACCAGGCTGCAATGAGGCCGGCGAAAAAGAAGACGATAATGATGAGACCGTCCGCGCCGATCATCAGCGACACGTGCCCCGCCGGGTTGCTCGCCATGCTGGTCATGAATTCACCGCCTCTTTACAAGTTACTGTGCCGAATTCAGCTGTTTGGAGCGGACGGTCATGACCGTTAGGCCCACCGATGCCAGGACGATGACGCCGGCAAGGGCGATGATGATGACCATCCAGGGTGAGGCAACGACCACCGACCATGATCGCCAAATGTAGATCCCACTGACCAGACCCAGGCCGATGGTCAGTCGTCGCTGAACACCTCTGGCTTGCTCACGGTGAGCGTGCCAAATACAGAACATTTCAGCGGCAGCAACTTCGAGCAAGACGCCGACGAACCATAACCAAACTGTCCACGCAGGCCCATGCCACGGACCCTGTCCAGGACCGAGCTGGCTTAACTGGGTGAGTTGGACCGTGTGAAGTGCATGCCACGCGATCCATGTGGGGAGCGTCTGCAACAAGAACCCGATCACAGCCATTCCAGCCAACGCGCCTCGCCTGCCCAGCGCTGCAACATCGGTGGTTCGCAACACGAGCCAGATGGCACCTACAAAGCAAATTGCGCTGCCGATGAACGCTTGCAGCAGAGTGGGCGACATGACAAGGAAGCTGAATCCGAATGTCCACCAACTGAGTTGAAAGGTGGATCGAAAAGCGACATCCGGGTGAATCGCCTCTGCTCTGCGCCAACCGATTAGAGCATACTCGAAGGCACATAAGTATAGTACGAGAAGTGCGATGGTTGTTCCATAGTTAATTTCGAAGCCTTCGTGTATGGGCAAGCCGAACAAGGAAAACAGATAAATCTCCTCGTCGCCATGAATCTGGATGACGGAGAGGAGGCCGAGCAAAGACACAAGTGCACCTGCCGCGTGTACGCCCATGGATAGACCGTACGACCATTTCGACGGTGTGTTTCGCCCGGAAATGACGAGGAACACGCAGTTTGCCAGAGACAGCAAGGATGTCAGCCAAATCCACGTTGCCATGGTCACCCTCCTTACTGTGACTTAGTGCGTAAGCGCTTAGTCACAGTTATATCGACTTAGGTGAACTTGGGCGCTAGCCCTAGTGAACCTTGGTCGATGATGCTGTGACTTAGTGCGTCAGGACTTTAGTCACAGTTATATCGGCTTAGATGAACTTGGGCGTTAGCCCTAGTGATTCTTGGCCGATGATGCTGTGACTTAGTGCTTTAGCACTTCGTGACAATTATATCAACCTACGCCCGCTACGAACATCAAACATTCAGCGCCGACCGAAGGTAGAGCGATTCCGGTGAATGGCGCGTCTGCTTGATTGTAAAACACCCGGCGCGTTTGCGCCGGGTGTATTTGTTGGGAATATTGGTAACGCTCGCAAAGCCCGGCGTCGCGTGGTTACCACGGTTTGCACTAAGCTCCGAGGAAGCCACCAAGATCCTTGTGCTCTGCTATCGCGTCCAAACGCAATTGCGCGCGGACGAGTGCTTTTTTTGCGCGGTCGACATCGACATCGTCTGTCGTCTGCGCGATGCGACGTTCTGCTCGATCCTTAGCAGACTGAGCACGATCCGCATCGATATCGCCAGGAAGTTCCGCGGTATCTGCCAACAGGGTGATCTTGTCAGGCAGAATCTCCACGAACCCACCGCTGACTGGGACGACGTCTTCCCGACCATCCTCCAGTTTGATGCGGACCAGGCACGGCTTCACCGCCGTCGCCAACGGCATGTGGCGAGGCAGGATACCGAGTTCCCCATAGCCACCTTGGAGGGTCACCATGCGGACATCCTGTTCCAGGATAACCCGTTCCGGCGTAACAATCTCAAGCGGTACGGTTATCATCGCCGATCACCTACCTTCCCGAGTCGACGTACCCATTACGATACGTATCCGTCTTTCTTCGCCTTCTCAAGGACATCTTCGATGGCACCGCAATAGCGGAAGTACGTTTCTGGAATATCGTCGTGCTTGCCGTCGAGGATTTCGCGGAAGCTGCGAACGGTATCCTGAACGGACACGTACTTACCAGCGAGGCCTGTGAAGACTTCACCGACGAAGAACGGTTGTGACAGGAAGTTCTGGATCTTACGGGCACGAGAAACGGTCAAGCGGTCCTCGTCCGTCAACTCGTCCATACCTAGAATGGCGATGATGTCCTGCAATTCGCGGTAGCGCTGCAGAACAGCCTGAACGCCGCGGGCAACGTCGTAGTGCTCTTGGCCGACGATGTCAGGCTGGAGAGCGCGGGACGTGGATGCGAGCGGATCAACGGCTGGGTACAGACCCATATCAGAAATGCGACGGTCCAAGTTGGTCGTTGCATCCAAGTGTGCGAATGTGTTGGCCGGAGCAGGGTCCGTATAGTCATCGGCTGGGACGTACACGGCCTGAATGGACGTGATGGAACCCTTGACCGTTGACGCAATACGTTCTTGCAATTGGCCCATTTCCGTTGCCAGTGTAGGTTGGTAACCTACGGCAGACGGCAGACGGCCGAGCAGAGCGGACACTTCGGAACCAGCCTGCGTGAAACGGAAAATGTTATCGATAAACAGAAGCACGTCCCGTTCTTCCATGTCACGGAAGTATTCCGCGATGGTGAGGCCCGTGAGGGCAACGCGCATACGTGCACCCGGCGGCTCGTTCATCTGACCGAAGACCATTGAGGTCTTGTCGAGGACGCCGGAGTCCTTCATTTCGTGGTAGAGGTCGTTACCTTCACGAGTACGTTCACCGACACCGGCGAATACGGAGTAACCACCGTGTTCCTTCGCGATGTTGTGAATGAGCTCCTGAATCAAGACCGTCTTACCGACACCTGCACCACCGAAGAGACCGACCTTACCACCTTTGATGTACGGCGCCAACAGGTCGACGACCTTGATGCCCGTTTCAAAGATTTCCGTCTTCGTGGTGAGATCGCTGAACTTAGGTGCCTCGCGGTGAATTGGCCACTGTTGGTCTGCTTGCGCAGGACCCTGTTCGTCAATGGTCTCACCGAGGACATTAAAGATGCGGCCAAGTGTACCTTGACCAACTGGAACGCTGATTGCACGTCCTGTATCTTCAACTTCGACGCCGCGAACAAGTCCGTCCGTGGACGACATCGCGACAGCGCGAACAACATTATCACCGAGGTGAAGCGCAACTTCCAATGTTACGTGGACGTCGATTTCACCGTGGTAGTCAATGCGCAGGGCATTGTTGATAGCAGGCAGTTGACCGTCTGGAAAACGGACGTCAACGACCGGCCCCGTGACCTGCACGACATGTCCTTTACTCACGAAGTTCCCTCCTATCCACTAGCTAACTTAACTTTGCGCAGCCGAACCACCGACGATTTCCGCAATCTGCGTCGTGATCGCAGCTTGGCGAGCACGGTTGAGCGACAGCGTGTAGTCATCAATCAAGTTCTTCGCGTTATCGGTTGCACTGCCCATTGCGGTCATACGAGCTGCGTGCTCGGATGCTTTCGCGTCCAAGACCGCCTGGTAAACCAGTGTTTCCGCATAGCGTGGCAACAAAGCCGCCATGACAGCTTCCTCATCCGGCTCGAATTCGTAGATTCGGCTCGGACCCGACTTGCCTTCCGTAAGGCTGTCGAGGGGAAGCACTTTTTTCAAAACCGGTCTCTGTGAAGCCGCGTTGATAAATTCGTTGTAGACGAAGTACAGCTCATCGAACTCAGCGCGTTCGTACGCCTGCACGATTTCTGCAGCCAAGTTGCGAATCGAGGCATACGTCGGAGAATCCGATAGATCCACCACTTCGGCAGCAATTGGATAATCACGGCGCTTGAAGAAATCACGGCCGCGTTTACCGACTGCAAAGATGGTATACGCCGACTTGTCGGTTTTACCGAACGTTTGCAAGGCTAAACGCAGAACTTGCGCATTGTAGGGACCTGCAAGTCCTCTGTCCGCTGTAATGACGAGGTAACCCGTGCGCTTGACAGGACGGGACGCCAACAGCGGGTGCTTGACGTTTCTCGCAGACGCAGACAAATTAGCGAGCATATCTTGCAGTCTCGCAAGGTACGGTTTGGACTGCTGAACTGCGGATTGGACGCGGCGCAGTTTGGCAGCAGCCACCATCTCCATCGCTTTCGTGATCTGAGATGTATTTTTAACGCTTTTAATGCGACGTTTAATTTCACGTGCGTTTTGCGGCAATCAATTCACCACCCATCTGTGTGCGAAGTTCGCGATTCAGAGGCTGTGATAAAGTCACGCTACGAACGTCGACTTGAACTTACCAACAGCTTCCTTCAAGAGGGCAACCGTGTCATCTCCGAGTTGGCCGGTCTCCTGCATCTGCTGGAAGATCTGCGGATACTCTCGGTCGATAAAGGCGAGCCATTCGCGTTCGAACTTCAACACAGCTTCGACTGGCACGTCATCCAAGTAGCCGTTGACACCGGTCCACAGCGATGCGACCTGACGGTCGAACGTGAGTGGTTGATACTGCGGCTGCTTGAGCAATTCGGTCATCCGCGCACCGCGGTTCAATGTCTCGAGTGTTGCTTTGTCGAGATCGGAACCGAACTGCGTGAAGGCTTGCAATTCACGGTATTGAGCCAAGTCGAGCTTCAAGGTACCAGCGACTTTCTTCATGGCCTTCGTCTGTGCCGAGCTACCGACACGAGACACGGACGTACCGACGTTGACGGCTGGGCGAACGCCCGCGAAGAAGAGGTCTGACTCCAAGAAGATCTGACCATCGGTGATGGAGATGACGTTCGTCGGAATGTACGCCGAAATGTCACCAGCCTGCGTCTCGATAAACGGCAGAGCCGTCAGCGATCCGCCACCGTTTTCATCGTTCAATTTCGCCGCGCGTTCGAGCAAACGAGAGTGCAAGTAGAAGACGTCACCAGGGAATGCTTCACGACCTGGCGGACGGCGGAGCAACAGCGACATTTCGCGGTATGCTGCCGCTTGCTTCGTGAGGTCATCGTAGATGACCAGCGCGTGCTTGCCGTTGTACAAGTAGTGCTCAGCCATTGCGCAACCTGCATACGGAGCGAGGAACAGAAGCGGTGCCGGCTCCGACGCGCTTGCGGCGACGATGATGGTATATTCGAGGGCACCGTGACGACGAAGCGTCTCAACGACCTGTGCAATCGTGGATTGCTTTTGGCCGATTGCGACGTAAACGCATGTCACGCCTTTGCCTTTTTGGTTGATGATGGTGTCGAGTGCAACAGCCGTTTTACCGGTCTGACGGTCGCCGATGATGAGCTCGCGCTGACCGCGGCCAATCGGAACCATTGCATCAATTGCCTTGATGCCCGTCTCCAGCGGTTCGTGCACGGACTTACGCACGATCACGCCAGGCGCCGGCGACTCGACGTTTCGATAGCCTTCCGCTTGAATTGGACCGTTGTTGTCGATGGGTTGTCCGAGCGCGTTGACGACGCGGCCCAACAGTCCGTCACCGACTGGAACTTGAACCAGGCGGCCTGTGCGTTTCACCTGTTCGCCTTCCTGAATTCCCGTTACAGAACCAAGGACAACGACACCTACGTTGTCTTCTTCAAGGTTCAACGTCATGCCGTATGCGCCGTTGCCGAACTCGACCAACTCGCCAGCCATGACGTTGTCCAAGCCGTGTAGACGGGCAATACCGTCACCGACAGACAGAACAATACCGGTGTCGTTGACTTGGATCTGCGCATCAAACTGCTCAATTTGCTGTTTGATCAGCGCACTAATTTCATCCGGACGAATACTCAACGTGTTCCCTCCTTGCCAACTGCACCCGCGAGCAGACTTTCACGGAACTGACGCAACGCATTCGAGGTCGTTGCATCGAGCACTCGGTTACCGACCTGCACACGATATCCCGCGATGAGCGCGCGGTTTTCGCGAACGCTCGCCTCGATCCGCTTGCCGAATGCGGCTTGCAGTTGAGAGACGATCCGATCAGTCTGTTCCTGCGTCAGCGGTTGTGCCGCTTCGATTTGTACTGCAAGTCGACCATGTGCCTCGTCGACGAATTCATGAAACCGTCCTGCGATGGCTGCGACATACTGACCGCGGCCACGTTCAAGCAGGAGTGTAATGAAGTTGCGCAAGTCCTTGCGAAGTTCGCCAGACAACAACTTCTCTATTGTCGAAAGCTTCATTTCCTGCGATAAAACCGGACTGGCCAAGAAAGCTCGGAGCTCTGTCGACGACTCGATCAGTGACTTCAATTGCTGAAACTGAGCATCCACTTCATCCAAGACATCAGCTGTTTTTGCATAGCTGAGCAATCCACGCGCATAGCGATTGATCACTGTGCCGCTTAACATACGAGTTCACCCAGGCGTTTTTCAGCCTCGGCCACCATCTCGTTGTGTACCTCCGTGGAGACATGGTTGTTAAGCAATTTCGAAGTCAATTCGACAGTCAGCTCTGCAACCCGTGCTGTGACGGCTGCCAGCGCTTCATCTCTATCACGTGCAATGGCAGCACGGTTTTCATCGAGGATCCGAGCAGCTTCTTCTTCCGCTTTTTGAGTGATCTCTCGTGCCAGTTCTTCCGAGCGCACACGAGCAGCGTCAAGTATGTTCTTTGCTTCCTTGCGCGCTTCATCGAGAAGACGCTTTTGTTCAGAGAGAAGCTTCGCTGCTTCTTCACGACTTTTTTCTGCATCTGTAATTTGCGTTTCCACATGTTTCCGACGTTGCTCAAGCATGTTTGCGAGCGGTCGGAATGCAAACCGTTGAATGATGAAAAACACGATCAGGAACGCGACAATAGAAAATATAAACGTTCCAAGTTCAAAGACGCCCACGCTTCGCGCCACTCCCTTCTGCTATGGAATCGCGTTTTGGACGAAACGACTGAGCCGCGACTTAGAGTTTACCTGCTGTAAACAGGATGATGATACCGAACGCCAACGCGATAACTGGGAACGCTTCGACGAGGGCCACACCAAGAAGTGCACTTGCAAAGATGGAACCACGAGCTTCCGGTTGACGAGCAACACCTTCAACGTACTTGCTCATAACCAAACCGTCACCAACACCAGAACCAACGGCTGCAAGACCCAACAAAAGGGCAACCGCTACGTCATAAATCGCTTGTACCATTTGTGCCATAGACTGTAATCCTCCTCAATGACGCTCTCATAAACATTAATGGTGTGCGTTGCCTTCAAACGACTTGTTGCCCACGTAGAGGCACATCAAGATGGAGAAGACGTACGCCTGAATCGTTGCGACAAAACCACTGTAGAGAAGCCACAGAACGACAAGTGGTGTTTGCCACGGGATCCAATGCAGCGCGAACGGTGCATTGAGCATGATACCAAGCAGTGCTTCACCCGCAAAAATGTTGCCGTAAAGACGCATGCCGTGCGTTAGCGGGTTTGTGATCTCCTCGATCACGGCAAGTGGCGACGGCGAGTAGAAATGCTTCAACCATTGCTTCGGATGACGCAGGCCACGCGCGTGGCTGATAAGCCAAACCATCACGGCAAGCCCAAGCGTCATGCTCATGTTCGACGTTGGAGAGTCAAACAGGACCACTTCGCCCTTCGCACTCTCTAATTCCGCTGGACTAATGCCCCAGACGGATGCGACGGAAGGATGGAAGTGAACCGCAACGGTCATAATCAGCCCCAGCCAATTCGCAACGAAGAGGAAAAACAACATCGTGAATGCGAGCGGCATGATGAACCGCACGGATTGTTCCGTAGGCATCGTTTCGCGAGCCATGTTGCTCGTGAAGTCAGCCGCCCACTCCACCAGGTTCTGCAATCCGCGAGGACTGCGCATGTCCATGCGGGCAAGCGCAAGGCGCAAGACGATGAAGACCACTAAACCCGTGAACAAAATCGTTCCGATAACGGTCAAGTTGGTCTGCCACAACGTCCCCGCGAAAATCTTGGGGAATGCTGCCACTGTCTCACCTACTTTTCTTTGGGAATGCGACTCGGGTTCTTGACATAGCTGTACAGTCCAACAAAGACGAAGACAAAACCAAGCAAGTAACCGATTAGTGCTGCGTACGGATTAAACACCGTACGGAATTTGAGGGAAATGACCATAATGACAACGATGAGAATAAGGCGGGTAAACATCCCCACCATCCCTGAAGCAAATAGGGCAGTTCCCTGTGTGTCATCATTGTGATGCCCTTGCCGGAACATGCTGAAAACCACATATAGTCCGCCAAGCTCCCCTAAGAACAAGCCGTTCACGGCAACCCGCCAAGGACCGAGAAAAAACCAGCTAACTGCGGTCAGGCCGATGAACACCAGCCAAGATATTGTGATTGTACGAAGGCGTTTGTTCAATCGGTCTACACTCATGGTTTGTCTCCTAAAATCTGTTTGGCGAGGAACGCGAGTCCCGAAGCACCAACAACGACGCCCACAATGACCCCGAGAATCGTCAGCCACACATGGTGTGTTTTGGCTGCGAAGTGATAACCCAAGAAACCGAAGACGACGACACTAACCGCCAATTGCATTGTTGCACCCGAGAAAACTGCAAACGTTTTCCAAGGATTTTGGCTCGACGGGGACTTAGACTTCTCTGTCGTAGGTTGCTGTTCGTCTGCGAACTTGGACACCACCTAGTACAGGATAAAGAGAGGAACATCGTAGAGTGCTGCTTACTCGGAACGCTCGCTCAAGGATCCGAGAGCAGGCGCTCGCGGTGAAGGTATCTTCGCAATTTCACTCACCGTCTTCCATGGTACCCTTTTCCAAGAGAAGGTAATCACAGAATTGGGAAGGAGTTTCCAGAAACGGATGTGCTAGCTCACCTGTCTCGTAGTATGAAACACCTGGTTCTTAGAGTGAAATGCCAGAACCCTTGCATATAGTACACTAGGCGAAAAAGATGTGTCAACGAATAGAGGCTTGACATTTCCAGTTCTGTGCCCATATACGCAATTGTTCATAACTTCGCCTTCATTTTAGAGACTGAAATACCTAGTTGGACGCGGAAAGTCCCGTTTGACCCCCGTTTTAGAAATCGCTTTCATAGAATTGGAGAGAAAAACGGCATGAAGCCGCTTTTCCTCATCCTCTCTATCTGCTTTAGAACAGTTTCTCGCTTTCCAAATAACGGAAAGGCGAAGGTCGGTCCGATTTTCCAAAATGGTGTAATATCGCCTGCACGATACGCTCCGAAGCCTTACCGTCTCCGTACGGATTCTTGCGTCCTGCCATATCGTCGTATGCGGCCTTGTCCGAAAGCAAGTGATTCGCTTCCGTGACAATCGTTTCTTCATCCGTACCAACCAGTTTCAACGTGCCCGCTTCAATTCCTTCCGGCCGCTCCGTTGTATCCCGCAAGACCAGCACCGGTACACCAAGCGACGGCGCTTCTTCCTGAATGCCACCGGAGTCTGTCAAAATCAGTGTCGATCTCGCCATAAAATTATGATTATCAACGACACCGAGCGGATCGAGCAAGTGAATCCGCGGATGACCGCCCATAATGGTAAACACCGTATCACGCACCGTTGGATTGAGGTGAACGGGGTACACGAGTTGGATATCCTCGTGGGCTTCCACAATGCGCCGGGCCGCACGGCAAATGTTCTCCAGTTTCTCGCCCCAGTTCTCGCGGCGGTGCGAGGTCATGTAAATGAGACGCCGCCCGCCCGGCATCGTATCAAGCACAGGATGGTGGTAGTTTTCACGAACCGTCGTTCTCATGGCATCGATAGCCGTGTTTCCCGTGATAAAGATATTTTCCGATTTGCGACCCTCGTTGAGAAGGTTCGTCGCGGATAAGTCCGTCGGTGCGAAAAATAAATCGCACAATACATCGGCCAACTGGCGATTCATTTCTTCCGGAAATGGACTGTATTTTTCGTACGTCCGTAGGCCAGCTTCCACGTGGCCAATGGCCACTTGCTGATAAAACGCCGCGAGCGCCGCGGCAAACGTCGTTGTCGTGTCGCCGTGCACAAGGACGATGTCCGGCCTCTTCTCGCCGAAGACGGTCTCGAGTCCGGTGATGGCCTTCGTCGTGATTTTGCCCAGGGTTTGATTCGGTTCCATGATATCCAAGTCGACGTCGGGGCGCACGTCGAATACCTCGAGAACCTGATCCAGCATTTCACGGTGCTGCGCTGTTACACAGACCAACGATTCAATGTCCGGATGTGCGTCCAGCACGCGCACAAGTGGCGCCATCTTGACCGCCTCCGGCCGCGTACCAAACACCGTCATGACTCGCACTGGCGATAAACTCAAAGTTGTTCCTCCTCGATCAGCAACGGTTCTCCGCTGCCCTTACCTCGATGGCTACTCAAAATTCCTCTATTTGAATCTCTTACTGTACGAATGACATGAAATTATTTCGTGCCGAACAAACGATCCCCCGCGTCGCCCAGACCCGGGACGATATAGCCGTGATCGTTTAGATATTCGTCGATTGACGCCGTGTAAATGTCGACGTCGTCGTGTGCCGCCTGCACCGTTTTGATGCCTTCCGGAACCGCGACCAGGCACATCAACTTCGGTTGCTTCGCACCGCGGGCCTTCACAGCCGACAGTGCCGCTGAAGCGGAACCGCCGGTGGCGAGCATCGGATCGACAACGATGACATCGCGATTTTCCACGTTCTGCGGCAATTTGCAGTAGTACTCGACCGGTTGGAGTGTTTCCGGATCTCGGTAGAGGCCCACGTGTCCAACTTTCGCTGTCGGAATGAGGTTCAAAATCCCATCGAGCATACCGAGTCCCGCGCGCAAAACGGGCACCAAGGCCAACGTTTTCCCGGCGATCACTTTCGTCTTCGCCCGCGCAACCGGCGTCTCCACTTCCGTCTCCACAAGCGGTAAATTCCGCGTGATCTCGTATGCCATCAACATCGAAACTTCCTGCACCAAGGCGCGAAATTCCTTTGTTCCCGTATCTTTGTTCCGTATGTACGTCAATTTATGTTGTATGAGTGGATGGTCAAGGACATGGACTTGTCCCATGGGGCGACGCTCCTTCGTATGCATTTACCGCCATTATAGCAAACTCTTCTCGGCAGGTTGTGCGAGAACAGAACGATCACGTTTGTCATCTTTTTCAAAGAGACAAACTGTAGGCGAATAGACTTGAGGAGGAATCCCCGTGGTCCGCAACAAGTCCCGCTGGAATCCTGCAGACAAATCCGCACAGCCCGTCGCCCCGCGCCGCTTCCTGCACCGCTTCGTGGAGCCGGAGTTGCTTCAGCCGTTCTTGTTTTTTAGCCTTGTCGCCATCACCTGCTCGGAGTTCGTGCGCAGTTCCCTCGTCCTCTCCGTCCTCCCGACGTACGGCCGCACCGTACTGGGCTTCGCCGTCGAGTGGACCGGCCTCGCGCTCTCCGTTCACTACATCGTGGACAATGTGCTGCGTGTACCGGTGGGCTGGGTCATCGATCGCGTCGGCGGCCGCACCCTCCTCATCATCGGCTTCTCTATCGGTATCGTAGCCATCTTTTGGATGATGAATGCACACCAGATCTGGTCACTCATCGGCAGCATGGGCCTGCTCGGCTTTGCCGTCACCCCCATGTGGCCGTCAGCCATCGCAACCATCGGCAAGTCCACTCCCGAATCAAAGCGCGCTGCCTTCATGGGCTACTTATACATGTTCTGGCTGGCCGGAATGGGCATCGGCCCCGTCATCATGGGATTTTTGTGGTCAAAGACGTACCATCTGGCGTTTCTCGTTCTGATGGCCGTGCTTATTGCGGGGCTCGTCTGCGTCCTCATCTTCGTTCGGATGCCGGTCGGCCTTAGGGGCAATCAGGGTGGGCTTGCGGGTTGGGCGGCTCCTGAGCCTGCAGTAACTGATGGTGAGCAGCCCCGTGGGCATCGCGAGAGGGAGGTGTCGGCGCTCGGAGAGAGGCAGATGGTGGTGCACGAACAGGGCCGGGGGCAAAATCCCGGGCTGACCCAGGGCTCCGATGAGCCTCTGCAAAGGCCGTCCCTGCGTCTTCGCCGCCACGATCTCCACGCCCTCTGGCACCACATCCGCACCGTCTCGTTCCTCATTCCCGGCATGTTCGTGCAGACTTTCGCTGTGAGCTGTATCGTGCCCATTCTGTCCCTCTACGCAAAGGTCGTCTTGCATCTCTCAGGTCCCATGTACAGTCTCTTACTGGCCTGCGCAGGTGTCGTGACCATCATCGGCCTCATCCCTGCCGGCCGCCTCGTGGACGCATACGGCTCACGGAGGTTTCTCGTCTCAGGCTTCGTCTTAGGCGGGATCGCCATGGGGATCTACCCCATTTTCCAGTCCATCGTCGCAACCTACATCTTCGTCGCCGTCTTCGGCGTCACATACGCCTTCATTCTCCCGTCCTGGAACACGGTTTTGGACAGAAACATCGATCCCGACCGCAAAGCCACCTTATGGGGCGTTTTCATGACTATCGAAGGCCTCGGTTCCGCAGTGGGCGCATTCGTCGGCGGCTTTGTCTGGGACCATTTCAGCCCCAAAGCCCCCTTTTACGTCGCAGCCGTAATCATTGTGGCGATGGGCATTTTGTATGGATGGATGCCGATAGGACGACGACGGTGAGGGGGTGGGACGGGGGCGCGTAAGCGACTTTTGTTCCCTTGTTGCGCCCGTGGCGTCATGGAGTCGGCAACAACGGAAGTAAATTCCCTTATACCGCCTGTCTTCGGCAATTCACGGGGGAATGGGGTCGCATAGGGGAACCAGACTCCCTTCTTCATGCCAAACTCGCGTCCGATGACCGACTAAGGCCCCCTGCTTCCCCTATCCTCCCCTATCCTCCCCTATCCTCCCCTATCCTCCCCTATCCTCCCCTATCCTCCCCGCCCCACCGGCCGACCCTACCCCGGCCCACCGGCCCACCGGCGCCCATGCCGGGCGCACCAAAAAAGCCCGCCCCCAAACCGGGGAGCGGGCTGCCATCATCGACGACCGTCAATCCAAATAAGTCAATCCCTCGTACAGCGGGAACCGGGAGGTCAATTCTTGCACCTGTGCACTTGCGGCCTCGCGGACCACGTCGGTAAAGTCACCGGACAATGCGAGGTGGAAGATATTTGCGATTTCTCGCATGGCTTCTGCGTCCATGCCGCGGGTGGTGACGGCTGGCGTGCCGATGCGGATGCCGCTGGTGACCATGGGGCTGGCGGGATCGAACGGGATGGTGTTCTTGTTCACCGTGATGCCCACTTCGTCGAGGCGCCGCTCAGCTTCTTTTCCCGTGATGTTCCAGTTTCGGACATCGATGAGAATGAGATGATTGTCGGTGCCGCCGGAGATGAGCTGGAATCCTTTGGCTGTGAGCGCCTCGGCCAAAGCGGCCGCGTTGTCGACGATGCGCTTCGAGTATACTTTGAACTCCGGTTTGAGAGCTTCGCCGAAAGCGACGGCTTTCGCTGCGATGACGTGCATAAGCGGGCCGCCTTGGATACCGGGGAAGATGCTCTTGTCAATTTGCTTCGCGAACTCGGCCTTGCACAAGATGAGTCCGCCGCGTGGACCGCGGAGGGTCTTATGTGTTGTTGATGTCACGAAGTGCGCGTGTGGCACGGGAGACGGGTGGAGTCCGGTCGCAACGAGGCCAGCGATGTGGGCCATGTCGACCATGAGGTAAGCGCCAACTTCATCCGCGATCTCGCGCATCCGAGCAAAATCAATAATCCGCGGATATGCGCTTGCGCCGGCGACGATGATTCTTGGTTTGTGCTCGATGGCGGCCGCACGAACTGCGTCGTAGTCGATGACGTGCGTCGTTTCGTCGACACCATAGGAGACAAACTCGTACAGTTGACCGGAGAAGTTGACGGGGCTCCCGTGCGTCAGGTGGCCGCCGTGAGAGAGGTTCATGCCGAGGACTTTGTCACCGGGTTTGAGGACACTGAAGTAGACAGCCATGTTGGCTTGGGCGCCTGAGTGGGGTTGGACGTTGGCGTGATCGGCGCCGAAAAGTTCCTTTACCCTGTCGCGGGCGATGTTTTCGACGACGTCCACATATTCACAGCCACCGTAGTAGCGGCGGCCCGGATAGCCTTCAGCATACTTGTTTGTCAGGACGGAGCCGAGTGCGGCCAATACCGGTTCACTGACGAAATTTTCCGACGCGATCAGTTCAATTTTATCCTGTTGACGACGAAGCTCTTTCTCCATCGCAACGGCAACATCTTTGTCAAAGTGGTGCAAATTCATAATTTCCTGTGCTCCTCTCACTGACGTCCAGCCTCGTTAAACACCCAAAAAGCATTCGCGCTTTCGCCTCTTATCCCTGCCGCGAAATAAAAAACTCGATATTCCGTCATTTTTCCGGCTGCATCTCGCGCATGGCGGGCCACCTGCCGCCTAACGGTCGAGACCCGCGGGGGCCTACTGACCCTTCAATCGCTCTCTCGCCTCCGCCACATCGTACACCGCGCGCGATCCGCCGATCAGTGGCGGCCGTGTTCTCGCCATGGTGACGTGCGCTTGACCGATTTCACGGACGCGCCCCCGCAAAGGGACAGCGACTCGCTTGAGGTGCATGCCGATGAACGTGTCACCGATGTCGATCCCGGCGTCCGCTGTGATCGTTTCGACGAGAACCGGATCGGTGAAGGCGAAGTAAGCTGCCGCCGCTACGGCCCCGCCAGCGCCGGGTACGGGTACAGCGGAGACTTGTTGGAGGCCGTGGTGTGTGGCAACGGATCGTTCGACGACGATGGACCTGTTGAGGTGCTCACAGCACTGAAACGCGACTGCAAAGCCAAGCGGTTGCGCACATGACAGCACGGTGTCAACAATGAGCCGCCCAACTGCCATGGACGTGGACGTGCCAATGCGCTTCCCCATGACTTCGCTCGATGAGGCGCCAACGATGAGAATTTGGCCCGGACCCAAGTTCGCCGCGGCCTGTAAATCTTCCAAGACAGTTTGAAGGGCCGCTTTGATCTCCGGGCCAACCGCTTCCTGTGTGCCGTGTGCGGCATCCGACCCGTCAGCCGCGTCATAGACAGCCGCGTGCTGGGCGTCCTGTTGTTGAGTCATTTGTTGCTCATTTTGCTCCCTAGGCGTAAGGGGTGTATCGCATGAATCACCAGATCCGGATGCCATACAGATGCCTCCATCCAATGTTGATGCGTGTAGCGTACGGTATTCAGCCACGATCTTCCACGAGAAACCGATCTCTCGACGCACCGGGTGTGACAGCCACCTTCGAAGTCGGTTTCCACAATACAAACAGGCCAGTTAAGAGCTGTCTCTCAATCGGCCTGGTCTCGTTGTTCCTTCAGTCTCGAAATTAACTTTTGAATTGTGGCATCCAAGGCTTCCGCACAGGCTTCGTATACTTCGGGGGAGCCTCCGAACGGATCGGTCACGTCTGCAGCGGCGGACTCGCCTTCGACGAACTCGGCCAAAGTAAATACTTTTCCGTGTGCTTCAGCAAACTTTCTGAGCAGATCCGCCTTATGCGATCTCGTCATGGCAAAGATCAGATCCGCCTGTTCGATCAGTTCCGGCGTCACAGGTTGCGATTGGTGATTCGGAACCAAGACGTGCCGCCTGATGAGCGCGTCTGTTGCATAAGCTGCCATTGGCTGTCCAGGCACTGCGTAGATGCCTGCCGAATCAACCGTCCAATTGAGTCCGTGAGCTGCGACATGATGGCGTGCTAACGCCGAAGCCATGGGACTTCGACACGTGTTTCCCGTACAGACAAATAGGATATGCATGGTTTCGTCTCACCTGAATTATTTGAAGAACACAAAGTGCCTAGACTTACATACGTAGTATATCCCTGCACTTTTCGTTGATGCAATCATGCCCGTGTGACCCGGGTTTTTCGGACCTTGGGAGAGACGTTACAATGAGAAAAAGAAGTGAGGGAACTAGAGCAAGAAGTTGATGCCGCAGCCGATCAAAATAAAAGAGCCAATCAACTCGCCGTACCTGCCGATAGACTGACCAAATTTCTTGCCAATGACGAGTCCAACAGCGCACATCACAGCGCTCACGTAGCCGAAACTCACAGCGGAGACGAGGCCGTACGTGGTGCTTCGCAACCCGAGGCTGAAGCCAACTGACAAAGCATCGATAGAGACGCTCGCTGAGAACAATAGCATGGTGATGACGTTGCCCATTGCTTTTGGGGTGTCTTCCGTGCCAAACAGCATGCTGTACAGCATGTGTACGCCAAGTCCTATCAATAAAAGCCCGCTGAACCACTGTCCGAGTTGGCCTAAATAATGGCCGACGAGGTTGCCGAACGCGATACCTAAAAAGGTTAGGATCACGTGAAATATACCAATAGAAAAACATAATTGGAGCGCAGTATTACGCTGAATGTAGCCAAGACCAATGCCGATGCACAGGGATAGTGCATCCATACCAAGCGCAAATGACATCATGAGAATCTGGACAATGGTTTGTAGATGACTCAGCACGGTGCTCCCCCTCACTCAACTAGTCCAATATGTATGCGCTCGTCCACGTGGACATGAGTGGGGATTTTCCAAGAGTGAGAAACACAATGACTTATCGATTCGGATTCGGAGGTGACGACGTGAAACGAGGAAAGTGGAGAATGATTCTCTTCGGCAGCGCCGCACTTCTCCTCTGTGCGAGCGCTGCCGGACTAGCTACTTTAAGCCGTCAAAGAGTCGGTATGCACCAGCCAAGCTCACCCACTGTACACGAGTCTCCGTCGGTGACTGTAGGCGGATCGAGCGGATCGAATCGTTCGAGTGAATCAAAGGCCAATTCCACGTCCAAGGTCAGGGGGCAGCCGCATGGTTCGCTCACGCCAAAACTCCACGGGACCATCGTATCGCTCGGCGATTCCATCACGTATGGATTCAACCTGCCGGGAGCGCATGGGGAGGTCCCTTCGCCAGACGCCTATCCATTTTTGCTGGGGAGTATGCTGCACAAACACGTGATGGATCTCGGCGTCCCCCACTGGACCACATCCGCTCTCATTCAGGCGCTCGATACACCGCCCTTTCAAAGCGCGCTCCGGCAGGCATCCGTGGTTACGGTAGACATTGGCAGCAATGACATCTTGCATGCCTTCAACGGGGTTCTCGCGGATTATCTGCAGGGGATCGAACCGTCGTCCATGCAGCCCACCATCGATGCGTTAAACGAAAACATCCAATCGCTGCAGGGCGAATACGCGACGGTCATTGAAAAAATCCGCGCACAGACAAGCGCCCCGATTGTACTGACAACACTGTACGATCCGGCCCCGGACAGCACCCCGATGCACGATTTCGCCGATCCATATATCGTCCGCGCAAACAACGTCATCATGGGCGCCGCCGCGACGTATCATACGCTTCTCTACGACGCATACGGCACCGTCAACCACAACCAGTGGTCGCTCATTCGCCTTGAGGACATCGACATTCACCCCACGATTCCCGGTCAGAAGGCACTTGCGGCGGGGTTTTACGAGGTGTGGCAGAACAAGTCGTTGAACGAACCGACACGCTATGCCGTCACAGAGCACGTTGCAGACATTTATGCTAAGCGCGATGTGCACTCGGACGTGATCGGCCGCATCAAAGGAGTTAACGGATACCCGGTCTTGTCGCAGACGTCGTCGTGGGATGAGATTCGCGTACAGGAGACCAACGGGTTTGTGCGAAGGAGAGACGTCACGGAAATCGTCAGACGAGAGCCCGATGCCCGTTTCGGACTAACCACAGTCGAGGCGACGCCCGTTCAGTGTCGCGTGGACGGTACAGAGGATAGCCTGCAGGGATTGCTAGTGAACGGACGTCTATACGCCCCTGCGGCCGCACTGGGTCATCTCGCAGGACGCGATGTCCGTTGGAACAATTCCACGCGGACTGTGGAGATTGCGGCGGGCGATCCGGCGCAGATCGACACCACCCACCAACCCAACGTCGCTCCCCCACCGACCACGTCGACACCGGAGCTCGTCACAGTGGAATACATGGGGGCTGCCGTTACAATCGGTGGCGAAATGGTCGACATGCCCGTAGAACCATTTTCCTATCAAGGCGACATCTACGCGCCCGTGGCGCCCGTATGGACACAACTGGGCGGACAAATGGGTGCCCTGGATGGGCAGTTTCACTGAGTCGACGGCGATAGACCGCTGGACATATAATTTTTCCACTTTTAGGTGTATAACTATGGCCGTGTTGATGAACGCTTCTCTTATCGAATGTGCGGCGAAGACGGGCTTCGAAGAAGCCGCAAGTCACCTTTGGCCGCCAATTTGTCGTGACCAAGCACTGGACGCATTGAGTCACACTATGGGAGGCTTCATCCGTGCGTAAATCCATTCGTACCATCACCCTGTGCGCAAGCATACTCGGCGGTCTTTTGTCGGTACCTGGATGTGCGGCAAGCCCAAGGTTCTACAATTCAACCGCCATCGAAAACAAAACCGCAGGTTTTGTTCCACAGCAGACCCCACGGTCCGCAACACCCGGTACAAATGACCTTCCCCGATCTGTGCGCGTCATCGGCGTAAAAATGCTCCCGGATAAAGTTGTACAGCTGGCCACTGAGCCGGCCAAACCAACCGACACGGGCGAAAATATTATCGATCTCACCACATCAAGCGGCCTCATCAACTACCTGTGCAGTACCTATCCTCGCCAAACAATCGGACGCGTCGTTGTCACGGACGCCCAAGGCGAAACCCTGAAGCAAATCAAACTCTCAACCAAACGCACGGTTTCCCAGTCCGTCAATGCAAACGACGCCACATTTGCCATAGGTCAGCACATCCAAGTGCCACCACCGGGCGTAACCATCGATCACGCCATCAACCCAGTTGCCGGCGTCAATGCCCTTCCCGCAGAGAAGGCCGATGCCATCATCACAGTGGCGAGTACGCTAGAGGGCACCCCATACGTTTGGGGACACAACAAGGACCGCGGTCAGAACGGGTTCGACTGCAGTAACTTCGTCGCGTACGTCTACCACCATGCCCTCGGCTACAAAATGAGCGACAACAGCAAAGTCCAGTGGTCCACCACCGGGTTCACTGTCCCCATCTGGGACATGCGCAAAGGCGATCTCCTCCTGTTCGACAACGGCAAACACGTCGGCATCTACGCCGGCAACGACCAAATGATCCAGGCTGGCGGCGGCCTCGGCCACGTTGGCACCCTTCCACTCGGTCCCGACAGCTACTGGGGCAAACAGTTGAGCGCGGTCCGCCGAATGTTTTAGGACCTACTCCATTCCACCCTATAAAATGTAACCGTTTGACGATAGAATAGAGAGAAAAATATAGACAAACATCATCATAGACAGGGGTCGTACGAAAGGCGGGGTGAAAGGGTAGTGAGACTGAAACGCGAAGCAGCAACCGTGACGGGGGTGTTCATCCTATCGGCCATCACTCTGGTGGGCTGCAGTACGGGCAATCCTGCATCACCGGCGACTGCGGCTGGACAAGCCGTTACGTCTTCAGATAACAGCACCAACAACGCGGCGGCCGGCACGAACGACGCCGCGGCCAGCATTGGGGCAAATGCGACAGAGACCTCCGCGAGCACGACCGACTCCGGCGCTGCTGCGACGGCCGTTGTGCCAACAAACGAACCACCCATTCCTGCAAGTGTCGTTTACGGTGGAAGCAGCGGTGGTAGTGGCGGATCGACGCCGGCAGTTTCTCGATCCTCAACGTCGACATCAAGTAATCATCACACGACCGGAAGTGCCAACGGAACGGGAAATGTGACGGGTGCTGGAGTTGGGATCGGGAACAGTACAGGAAGCTCGGGCCAAACCGGTACCACGACGGATAACGGAACAGGGACCGTCAACGGTACGGGCGGATCAACGGGATCGGCTGGATCGACGAGTGGCTCCACAGGCGGCGGAACCACAGGAAACGGCACAAGTGGTACGGGGACGGCGACGGGATCGACTGGGACCGGGACTGGCACGGTAAGCGGTGGTTCCGGCGGATCGACCGCCGGGTCGAGTTCCGGGGGAGCTACCGGAGCTGGGGCTGGATCGGGCAGCGGTGGCGCCTCTTCGGGGAAAACCAGCGGAGTCGCTCAAGGAACAGGTGGATCAACTGGGACTTCCGGAACGACTGGCACGTCGGGGTCCGGTGGTGCGGGCGTGAAATGACGTCCAGCGGGATCGGGCAGGAAGTGAGGGCTTGCGTCTCAGTCCTGCCCAAAGGCGGGGCGCGACGTGACGCGAGATGGGCTCGATCACGATGCCCCCGTCAGCTACCGAGCCGCGGGGCTGACCAAGAAAGTCAAGCCGCTGAGTGAATAAATAAGGGCCTCGCGGTTGCTTAAGGCCGTGTACGTGGCGTCAAATCACCGAACTAGAGAACAAAAGTCCCTTGTAGGTAGTCTCTATCCAAAAAATCACCTCTAAGTCCGGCCACAAGAGATTCCCGTTCCGTTGTGCTGCCGTACAGGCTATCTGGCTCAAAGTAGCGGTCTTGTGTTCCCTTAATCGACGGGCTCCCCGGGCCACGCCGCCCTGGCCACGTATGAGCGGTTGCCCGCGTCATGCGTCAACGGGGCCGTGCCACGCCACAGTTCCGGGGCTCAACGGGCCCCGTCTCAAGTCTCATCTTGCGCCGAACTTCCCACCCACTTTGTATAGCGCCCGGGTGAGTTGCCCGAGGCTCACGACGCAGACGACGTCCATAGGGCGACGAAAATGTTCTAGCCGTCCATGGGAGTCGCGCAATGGCCTCATGGGCCTCATCCTTGTACCGCTCGTGGAACGAGCGAAGGTTGCGGTATGGTCGATCGAGCACGATTCCCCCGTCAGCTACCGAACCGCGGGGCTGACCAAAAAAATCGAGCCACTGAGTGAATAAATAAGCGCCTCGCTGTCCCTTAAGGCCGTGTACATGGCGTCACATCGCCGAACTAGGGAACAGAAATCCCTTGTAGGTAGCCTCTATCCAAAAAATCGCCTCTAAGTCCGGCCACAAGAGCTTCCCGTTCCGTTGTGCTTCCGTACAGGCTATCTGGCTCATAGTAGCGGTCTTGTGTTCCCTTAATCCACGGGTTGCCGGGCTCCCGGGCCACCCCGACAGTCCAGGCAGCCCACCCGGCCCCGCCGCCCTGGCCACCCCCACAGCCCCGGCCACCATGGCCCAACTCACATATTCCGCCGATACTTTCCGCCCACTTCGTACAGCGCCCTGGTGATTTGCCCGAGGCTCGCGACGCGGACGACGTCCATCAGGGCGGCGAAAATGTTCTCGCCCTTCATGGCGACCTGCTGGAGTCGCGCAATGGCCGCAGGGGCCTCATCCTTGTGCCGATCCTGAAATGCCCGGAGGTTGCGGATTTGTTGCTCCTTTTCGTCCTTCGTGGCGCGGGCCAATTCGATTTTCGGCGGCACGTAGTCGTTCGACAGCGTGGACGGGTTGAGGAATGTGTTAACGCCGATAATCGGTAGCTTGCCGGAGTGCTTGAGGCCCTCGTAGTACATCGATTCCTCTTGGATTTTGCTGCGTTGGTACTGCGTTTCCATGGCGCCGAGGACGCCGCCTCTGTCGTTGATGCGCGTGAACTCATCGAGGACGGCGGCTTCGACGAGATCGGTCAGTTCGTCGATGATGAACGCGCCCTGGAGCGGGTTCTCGTTTTTGGTTAGGCCGAATTCGCGGTTGATGATCATCTGGATGGCCATGGCCCGGCGCACGCTGTCCTCGGTTGGCGTCGTGATGGCTTCGTCGTACGCGTTTGTGTGCAGAGAGTTGCAGTTGTCGTAGATGGCCAGAAGCGCCTGAAGCGTTGTCCGGATGTCGTTGAAGTCGATCTCCTGCGCATGCAGTGAGCGTCCAGACGTCTGAATGTGATACTTGAGTTTTTGGCTGCGATCATTGGCACCGTACTTGTGCTTCATGACGGTGGCCCAAATACGGCGTGCCACGCGGCCGATGACCGTGTACTCTGGATCCATGCCGTTGCTGAAAAAGAAGGACAAGTTCGGTGCGAAGTCGTCTATCTTCATGCCGCGGCTCAGGTAGTATTCCACGTATGTGAACGCGTTGGCGAGTGTGAAGGCCAACTGGGAGATAGGATTCGCGCCTGCCTCCGCGATGTGGTAACCGCTGATGCTGACAGAGTAATAGTTGCGAACCTTTTTGTCGATGAAGTATTGCTGAATATCGCCCATCATGCGTAGGGCGAACTCGGTCGAGAAAATGCAGGTGTTCTGGCCTTGGTCCTCCTTCAGGATATCGGCCTGGACGGTCCCGCGAACCGTGCTTAAGGTGTAGGCGCGGATCTGTCCAAGTTCCTCGTCGTTTGGCTTGCGGCCTTCGCGTTGTTCAAACTTTTCTAGCTGCTGATCGATGGCCGTGTTCATGAACATGGCCAGGATCATGGGTGCGGGTCCGTTGATGGTCATGGATACGCTGGTGCTTTGTGCGCAGAGATCGAACCCGGCGTACAGTTTCTTCATATCGTCAAGCGTACAGATGCTAACGCCGCTCTCCCCGATTTTGCCGTAGATATCCGGTCGGTAGTCTGGGTCCTCTCCGTACAGTGTGACACTGTCAAAGGCAGTCGACAGACGTTTGGCGGGATCGCCCTCGCTCAGGTAGTGGAAACGGCGATTTGTCCGCTCCGGCGTGCCCTCACCTGCGAATTGTCGGCGCGGTTCCTCTTCTGTGCGCTTGAAGGGAAATACCCCCGCCGTGTACGGAAATTCCCCGGGCACATTTTCGAGCATGGACCACTTCACGATCTCGCCCCAGTCCGCGTACTGCGGCAAAGAGATCTTGGAAATACGCGTGCCAGAAAGAGACGTGGTCGTAAGTTGCGTCCGCACTTCTTTATCGCGAATCTTCGTCACGAATTCGTCGGCGGCATAAGCCGTTTTTTTGTCCGCCCAGCCCTCGATGATCCGCTTGGTGTCGTAGTGGGTCGTTTCCCACTTGTGCTGATACATCCGTTCCAAAGTGTCGATAAGGGTCTGCACGTCGGCATCGGCATCCGCGTCATGTGAGTCGGTCGAGACAGACTGCCCCGTCGACCCGTACGAACCCCCGTGGCCAGAGGACTGAGACAGCCCCAGCCGCCCCGCCTCACCAGAGACAGCCAACTGCTTCAACTGCTCAATCGTGCCCCGCAATTGATAGGTACTGCGGGCGAGTTCCACCTGCTGCTCGACGAACTTCCGATAGTTTTTCACGGTCCCAACGATGTCCAGCATGTATTGGACCCTGTCGCCGGGGATGACGGCTGGTTTGCGGAGACCGGTGGTGCCCACATCGAGGGAGCTCTCCCAGTCCGTGTTGCACTTCGCGTTGATGGTGTCGATGAGGGCGCGATACATGACGTTCGTCCCGGGATCGTTGAATTGGCTCGCGACCGTGCCGTAGACCGGCATCTCATCGAGATTCGCGTGGAACTTGTTCTGGTTGCGTTGGACCTGCTTGCGAACGTGTCGCAGTGCATCTTCGGAACCGCGACGGTCGGACTTATTGATGACAACCAAATCGGCGTAATCCAGCATGTCGATCTTCTCCAGCTGCGATGGCGCACCGAACTCTGCCGTCATGACATAGAGCGAAACATCGGAAATAGATACGATCTCGGCATCGCCCTGCCCGATACCACTCGTCTCGACGATGATAAGGTCAAATCCGGCCGCTTTGGCGATGTCGATGGCTTCAGCGATGGCGTCCGACAGCTCACTTCGGGACTTGCGAGTGGCGAGGCTGCGCATGAAGACGCGATCGTTATGAATGGCATTCATCCGAATCCGGTCCCCGAGAAGTGCCCCGCCGGTGCGTTGCTTGGACGGATCGATAGAGAAGATAGCCACATATTTGTCCGGGAAGTCGCGGATAAATCGGCGAACGAGTTCGTCCGTCAAGGACGATTTGCCCGCACCGCCCGTGCCCGTGATGCCAAGCACAGGCACGTCCCGAACTTGTCCCTTGATGCCTGCGAGAATGTTCTCATACGCCTGCGCTTCGCGATGGGCGGACTGCTCGACATATGTCACCAGTTTCGCCAGTGCCGAGATATTCGCCTTGCTGACGTTGGCCAACGCTTCCCGTGCGATTGTCTCATCGACCGTATCGAAGTCGCAAAGGCGAATCATATGGTTGATCATGCCCTGCAGACCGAGACGGCGTCCATCGTCTGGAGAAAATATTTTAGCCACCCCGTACGATTCGAGCTCCTTAATTTCATCAACAACGATCACACCGCCACCGCCCGCGAAGACGCGAATGTGGGAGGCGTTCCGTTCCTGGAGGAGATCGATCATGTACTTGAAGAACTCCACATGCCCGCCCTGATACGAGCTCACGGCGATGCCCTGGACATCCTCCTGAATGGCTGCGTCGACGATTTCCTCGACGCTCCGGTTATGTCCGAGATGAATGACTTCCGCACCAGATGACTGGAGGATGCGCCGCATGATGTTGATGGACGCATCGTGCCCGTCAAACAGACTAGATGCGGTGACAAACCGAACGGCGTGCGTCGACTTGTAGGGCTCCGTCTCCTGCGTTGCGGCAAAGTCAATCGCCTGAGCCCTACCTTTTCTGTCGTCCTTTTCCACTGACTGGTTGCTTGCTGTCCCCATTGTATACGCCTCCCCAGAACGTGTAAGCACGGTTTATTCCCCGTGTATGACCTGTGGGTCTGCCCCACAAGCTTGCATTAACATGCGAATCTGCATTTCGGAAAACTGTTCAAACGTCACATCGTGCAGCGCCCACCGCCGAAAGGCCCACATTTGGCCGCACACGACGATGTTGTGGGCAAGCAGAGGGATACCCTCGCGAGCCGTACGCAGGGATCCGTCTTCGATCCCGTCCATCAACAGTTGTTCAAACACCCGCGTGATATTCTCCTCGTCATGAAGAACCTCTTTTAAAAAGGCACTCGGCAGCGACTTGCTTTCTTGGTAGATGAGCAAGATATCATCTTTCATGGCGTCCATCACGTGCAGAAACGATTTGATGGCATGCCGTAATCGCACAGCACCAAGCGCGTGTTCGGACAGACTCAACCGAAGCTGCTCTTCCACGGATTTGTGAATCCGCTTACACACGAGATAGAGGATATCTTCTTTCGACTGAACATACTCGTAGACAGCCCCGTTCGACAGCCCGCTGGCCCTAGCAATTTCACGCGTCGTTGTCTTGTGAAATCCCTTCTGGCTGAACAGCGCGACCGCCGCGTCGATAATTTGGGCGCGCCTGGTCCGGACCTTTTCGGGATTCTTCACGCTGCTAGGAACGTTCGGTGACATCTGATCACCTCCGACCTGACTGAGCGCTCGCTCAGTTTTAGTGTATGAGAAAGACGCGCGATGATCAACGCGTCAAACGTGAAAAATCCGACCCTCGGATGCTTTTTGTAGGCGATTCATGACGGCCGTCCCGATCCCGCGCGTGGGATTGAGCCCGTAGATGAGGATGTCGGTCATGCCGGCGTGATCGAAATCGCGAAGAAGTCGGTACAAATCATGCGCGAGTTCCTCTGGGTACGCTTCCGTGTCCAAACCGACCTGTGACGATTTCGGAATTGGAAACTCATAGCGGTTGAGAAAGTCTGCCGGTGCGATGATGCCGACGGTCATGGATGGCTCGTCGTCCAAAGCGTCATCATCGGTTGACAGGAGGGTCCGCATGGCGGCATAGATCTCCTCTTCGTCACCCCACCAGACGTGTACACGCGCTTCCGGGGCATAGTGCCGGTATTTCATACCGGGTGCACGCGGTGCGGCGTCTGTCGAAGGCGATCCGGCATCGTACACAACCGGGACGTCTATAACGTCCGCGATCATCTCCTGGGTGATTCCGCCCGGTCGCAGGATGGTCGCGCGCTCTCCCTCGACCACGACAACGGTCGATTCTACGCCGATTCCACAAGGGCCACCGTCGATGAGTCCTTCGATGACGTCCGCCAAATCCTCCGCAACGGCATCGGCCGACGTGGGACTCGGTCGACCCGACGTATTCGCGCTCGGTGCCGCAATGGGACAGCCACTTGCTTTGATCAGGGCCTGGGCCACTGGGTGATCAGGCATCCGCACGGCAATGGTGTCCTGGCCTGGGTGCACGGAAGGCGCAACGTTGGGGCCCACCGGGAGAATAACCGTGAGCGGACCGGGCCAAAAAGCGTCTATCAACTTTTGAACCCGGTCGTCAACCTGATAACCCTCAGGAACCAAGGCGGAAAGTTGATCGAGATTTTCTATATGTACAATGAGTGGATTGTCCACAGGGCGATGCTTGGCTACAAAGATCCGGCGAACGGCGGTTTCATCGAGTGCGTTCGCACCAAGGCCGTAAACCGTTTCAGTGGGAAATGCGACAAGTTTCCCAGTGCGGATCAGCTCTCCCGCGTTTTCAAATATTTGCTTGCGCACATGCTCATCGCCAGTGATGAAGAAACGCTTCATGGCCACAATCCCTCATTTCTCCAGTTATCTACTTCTTAAAGAGTTGTTTCACAGCTTTCACAGCTGCCTCGCCATAGTCTTCCGTTGCAAGGCGAACTTGAACCGCTTGTTTTTGGCCATTTGCACCTTGAACTTGAATTGTCTCAATGGGCGGAAGATCTGGGAACTGGCCGGTGTTGGGCACAGCATCGCCTTCAGTGATGTCGATAAAACAGAGTGGCGGATAGAGAACACACCACCAGTTCGCGCCTTGTCCCTTGCCGATGGTAATTCGAAGTGCCTCATAACTTCCCGCTGGATAGACACGGTTTCCGTATATTTTCGTCGGGAAGGGAACTTTGCCAACATCCGTGTTAATGGGTTCGTACACCCCGTGAGCATGTTCGACCTGAAGGGCAGTCTGCTCAATTTGCGGGATGTGTTCCATGACGATCTGACGAGCTTGTGTCGCATTTTTTGCGTTTTTTACCCAAGCGCCGACTTTGACAACCACTTGGTCCCGGATGGCCAATTTAAGGGCTTGGTCTGCATTGCTGTCGCTGTTGGCGATAATGCGTAGTCGCAGGGCCTCTTGTGGAATGGGTGCATCATGAGGCGTGGCCACATTGCTGTACACGGCTGACTTGGCCTCCACCTGCGCTGGCTGATGCATCATGAGACGACCGCCACCAATGACTGCTGCCGCAATCCCGACAAACACCGCAAACCTTGAAATCCCCATCCGGAATCCCTCCTACCGTTTCTAGCACTAGTCTGGCCAGTACTTGGTAGGTTTAAACCCGAATGATAGAAAACTTCATAGAGGTTGTTGATAGATTTGCTCTTGGCGCTTTCTTCGCACTTCGTCAATAAGTCATGCAAGGGTTATCCGTGTCTACCTCATCAGGGCTACAACACGCTCAACGCCTCGTAAGTCATTGTACACCTGGACGGAAAAATCTGCCCACTGCGGCTCTGCGCGGAACAACTGTACAACATCTCTCGCCTGCCCCATTCCAACTTCCAGAAAGAGCGCAGCCGGCCCCTCGAGAAACACTTCCTCTGTCAGTTTCGCAAACCGTCGATAGAATGACAGACCGTCCTCGCCGGCGAATAGCGCAAGGTGCGGCTCGTAAGACTTCACGCTCACTTCAAGCAAGTCCTTTTCGCCAGCAGGAATATAGGGTGGATTACTGACGATCACGTTTACCTTATCGAAAGTCTCTGCATCGTGCAGCCATTCAAACCCGTCGCGTTGCACCACCGCCACGTTGGTAGCCTCAAGAAGACGGGCGTTCGCGTTCGCCAGCTGGACGGCGTCATCCGCTACATCCACGGCGGTGACATGTGCATCCGGACACTCCAAGGCGACAGTGATGGCGATGCATCCCGTGCCCGTTCCGATGTCGACGACCTTCGCTGATGGTCTGTGTACGGTTATCCAGCGGATCGTGTGATCCGCGACGGTCTCTGTGTCAGGACGAGGAATGAGACAACCAGGGCGCGTCTGAAAGACCCGCCCATAAAAATCCGTATGGCCAAGGATATAAGCCAGTGGTTTCCCACCTGCCCGCTCCTCAGTGTATTGCTGAAGTTGTTTCAATATGTGCCCTGGCACATTGTCAGAAAAGTGCTGAAGCAGTTGCAACCGTGACCAGCCGGTAACATGTGCGAGCATTTGTTCCGCCTCTGCACGTGTCTGGTGTTGGACCTCGTCCGCAGGCCACGACGAATAAACATCGGCCTTTGCCAGTGCCTGGGTCATGGCTGTGAGAAGACCACCATACGTCTGACCATATGACATCACGCTTCTGCAGCCTCTTCCAGCATGGATGCTCTATCAGCGACAACGAGGCCTTGGATGATCTCGTCGAGATCGCCATTGAGTACAGCCTCGAGCTTGTGCAAAGTCAATCCAATCCGGTGATCCGTCACACGGCTTTGCGGGAAGTTGTACGTGCGAATGCGCTCGCTCCTATCCCCAGTGCCAACCTGGCTCTTTCGGGACGCAGCCTGCTCTTCTTGTTGCTCTCGTTGATACTTCTCAAATAAGCGCGCACGCAACACCTTCATGGCTTTGTCGCGGTTTTTCAACTGCGACTTCTCATCCTGACAGGAGACGACGATGCCCGTCGGCAAGTGCGTCAGGCGAACAGCCGATTGGGTCGTGTTGACGCTCTGTCCGCCAGGACCGGTTGAACAGAACGTGTCAACGCGCACATCTTTTTCGCTTACCTCGACTTCGACTTCCTCCACTTCCGGCAAGACCGCGACGGTTGCCGTGGAAGTGTGGATGCGCCCACCCGACTCGGTGACAGGCACACGCTGAACGCGATGCGTTCCACTCTCGAACTTGAGCTTGCTAAACGCACCTTTGCCCTGAATGGAGAGCGTCACGTCGCGAAAGCCACCCATATCCGTGTAACTGGCATCGATCATCTCAACCTTCCACCGATTCTCTTCCGCAAATCGCGTGTACATGCGAAGAAGTCTACCCGCGAACAGTGCAGCTTCTTCACCGCCGGCAGCAGCGCGAATCTCCAAGAAGACGTTCTTGTCGTCATTCGGGTCTTTGGGTAACAGGAGAACTTGCAAGTCTTCCTCCAGTTTTTCGATCCGCTCATTCAGTTCGTGGACCTCCGCTCGAACGAAGTCCCGCATTTCGTCGTCCAACTTTTCCTGCAGCATGGCCTTAGCTTCGTCCAGTTGCTCCCTTGCTTCTTTCCATGCCCGGTAAGCAGACACCGTTTCCTCCAAGTCAGACTGTTCCTTGGCGTACGTCCGTAACTTGTTGGGGTCTGCAACAACATCTGGATCACACAGCATGTCACTCAGTTGTTGATACCGTTCCTCCATTAACTGTAAACGATCAAACATCATATTCACCTCCCGAACAATGAGACGAAAAAAACAGTGAGACGAAAAAAAGCCAAAGTTGGTACCCCCGACGCAGAGGCCGGAGCCGCCCGCGCAGGGAGGCCATCGGGTCCAACCATGGCTTTTTCACAACGGCAACGTCACGAGCTTATCGGCCCGATTATTGCGCGCTCTTAATACCGTACTTCTTGTTGAACTTATCAACACGGCCGCCCGCATCGATGAGCTTCTGCTTACCCGTGTAGAAAGGGTGGCACTGTGAGCAAATTTCAACACGAAGATTTTCTTTTGTCGATCCCGTTTCAAACGTGTTACCACATGCACAAGTTACAAGCACTTTATTGTATGTCGGATGGATACCCGATTTCATCGCATTCACCGCCTAACAGGAGTTTTGAAAACACTGTTCTTTATTATAACAGAAATAGGGGTACATGTCACGTGACATGTTCAGGTTAAACATGTCCACAAAAAAACTTCGTTTTTGTTTCACAACGATGTGAAATTTTTCCGGGAATTATTGTCTACTTACACTTTGCGGATTATTCTCGACTTGTATTCCAAACCAAATCCAAGGAGGATCCTACAATGAAGGGTAAGCTTTTGTCAACCGTCGGTGCATTGGCTACAGTCGTCCTGTTTGGCACGCCGGTTTACGCCGCCACACAACCTGCAAACTCTCCAGCTCAAACACCGGCCACGACGACGGCGAATGTCTTACAGACCGGAAATTCCGCTGTAGATCCCAACTACGCGTTCAAGCCAGTTTGGGACGATGAGGACGAATAATCTGTTTCAAGGAACGCCCGCGGCGTCAGTTGGCTAGACACCTCAACCCGTTGCACCGGGCGACACACTGCTCTAACCAAGACACCGGGTTCAGACAAATAACATCGAAAGCCTAGTGCGAGCGCCGACTGCCCCGGCGCTCTAGTTTTTCTTAGATAAATGGGGCCAATCACTCAATTTATTAAGTCGTTGTTGTCCCTACCGTTGATGGAGTGGCTTGTGGTTTCTTCTCTCGATTGAGCGACAAACTATCCAAGAACTCCCGATTTGTTTTATAGTGCTTGAATTTGCGCAGAAACATCTCTGTAAAGTCTTGGTTGTCTCCCATGGACTTTCGAATTGCCCACATTTTTTCCAGTTCTTCTTTGGTCAAGAGCGCCTCTTCGCGGCGAGTACCCGAGCGGCGAATATCAAGTGCGGGGAAAACACGTTTCTCTGCGAGCTTCCTGTCTAAGTGTAACTCCATATTACCTGTACCTTTGAACTCCTCGTAGATCACATCATCCATGCGGGAGCCTGTGTCGATGAGTGCCGTAGCCAAAATCGTCAAACTGCCGCCCTCTTCCACGTTTCGGGCTGAGCCAAAGAACCGTTTTGGACGGTGGAAAGCGGCCGGATCGATACCACCAGAAAGGGTACGTCCACTCGGCGGAACAACCAGGTTGTAGGCACGGGCAAGACGCGTGATGCTATCCATGAGAATGACGACGTTCTGGCCGTGTTCGACGAGACGAAGTGCACGTTCCAACACAAGTTCCGCAACCTTAATGTGGTTTTCAGGAAGTTCATCAAATGTCGATGCGACGACTTCGCCATTGACGGACCGCTGCATGTCGGTCACTTCTTCCGGACGTTCATCGATTAAGAGAACAAACAGGTGGGCTTCAGGATAGTTGGTTGCGATACTGTTCGCAATCTCTTTGAGAAGAAGGGTTTTACCTGCCTTCGGAGGTGCAACGATGAGACCGCGCTGACCAAATCCAACTGGAGCGAACAGGTCGATGAGGCGTGTTGAAATGTTTTCCGGTTTCGTTTCCAACGTGACTCTTTCTGTCGGGAACAATGGCGTCAAGGCCGGAAAGTGAACACGTTCTGCGGCAACTTCTGGACTATACCCGTTGACTGCTTCCACATGGAGAAGTCCGAAATATCGTTCGTTTTCTTTCGGCGATCGAACTTTACCAGAAACGAGGTCACCGGTACGTAAATCAAATCGGCGAATTTGCGAGGCTGCCACGTAAATATCTTCTTGGCTGGGTAAATACCCGACCGGGCGAAGGAATCCGTAACCGTCTTGCATGATTTCTAAAACGCCTGCGGCAAACATGAGTCCATCTTTTTCCGCTTGCGCTTTCAAAATAGCAAAAATCAACTCACGCTTCTTCATGGTTCCGTAATACGGAATTTGATATTCCTTTGCAAACTTATAGAGCTCCGTTAATTTCTTTTCTTCTAGTTCTCGAATATCCAAATTTGTCCCCCTCAATCATTCGCTCAGGCACAACCAGAGCAGGGTTCATAGGCAAAATTTAATTCGTCACACGGTAACGCGTAACGGAGATACCAATTTAAAAGGGCATGTAGTGTGTATGCGCATCAGAGTTGGTACTAGTGCACTGTCCAATTCACACGAATGGAATCAAAGTGGAGAGGATAGTGTGCTGTACTCCGGTGTCGAGGAGACTGTGATGCATGAGTTGGTTTTGTCATGCGGACAGGATGACACTTCGGATGATATGCATAGTATAGACCCGGTGTGACACATTTAACAAGCGTGGAGTCGGATGAATTGAAAGAAAAGCGCCAGCCGCCGCGGCGACAGCTGGCAATTTCTCAATCACACTTCGTCGATTTACTGCTTTTGAAGTGTGCTCCAGTCGGCCAGGAACCGCTCGATTCCTCGATCTGTCAAGGGATGCTTAATGATCTGGTCAATGACTTTAAATGGAATCGTAGCAATGTGCGCGCCAGCTTTAGCGGCTTGTGTCACGTGAATTGGATGACGAATGCTGGCTGCAATGATCTCTGTGTCAATTGCATGCAAGTCGAAAATATGCGCAATGTCCGCAATCAACTCAGCACCATCTTGACTGATGTCATCCAAACGACCAATAAATGGGCTGACGAACGAGGCACCGGCCCGGGCAGCAACAAGCGCTTGATTCGCACTGAAGATCAGTGTGACATTCGTACGAATCCCACGTTGTGCCAATTGATAGACTGCTTTCATGCCTTCAGCGGTCATGGGAATTTTGATCACAATATTCTTGTGAATGTCTGCGAGCGGAAGCGCTTCTTTGACCATACCTTCTGCATCGAGACTGACAACCTCTGCGCTGATAGGTCCATCAACGATTTCCACAATTTCCTTGAGGACTTGAACGAAGTCTCGCCCCTCTTTGGCGACAAGACTGGGGTTTGTCGTTACGCCACTCAAAATTCCCATCGCAGCTGCTTGTTTGATCTCGTCCACGTTGGCGGTGTCGATAAAAAATTTCATATCTCCATTCCTCCCCTGTAGCATCTACCTCTATCTTACCAATGGAACGACAAAATAGATCACGTACTGAGTTGGTCTCTTACTGCTTGCCGTAGTTCGTCGATGTCAAAAGGCTTCGTGAAGTGTGCGATGGCGCCCATTTCCATGGCTTCTTGGATGAGATCGAGTTCGCCATAAGCCGTCATCATGATCACTTTCGTATCGAGCTCCAGCTTTCGAATATTCCGCAGAATCTCCAAACCATCCATGCCCGGAATCTTCATGTCGAGAAGAATTAAATCTGGATGTTCTTGTTGGACGATATCAAGCGCCGTCAATCCATTTGGGGCCTGAAATATCTCATAACCTTCACGTTGCAAGACTTCCTGCAAGAGAACGCGGATGCCGAATTGATCATCAACTACCAGTACCTTTGCCACCGAAACACCCTCTTCTTAACCATCACGCCTATGTATGCCCCACTGCTATTCGGCATCCAACGTTAAGATTCCTCTATAAATTATGGGAAACTTCTTAAAAGGGCTTCGGCCGTCACCTGTGATGGCAACGGCCGAACATCTATTTTATCGATCCGCTTGATACTTGAGGCTCGCCGCAATAAACTCACGGAACAACGGCTGAGCACGGTTTGGTCGCGAAGTGAACTCGGGGTGGAACTGAACACCCACAAACCAACAATGATCAGGAAGTTCAACGATCTCAACGAGTCTCCCATCCGGCGACGTACCCGTGATGGCCAATCCCGACTCTTCCAAGGTAGCACGGAACTCGTTGTTAAATTCATAACGATGACGATGCCGTTCCGAAACCCAATCCGTCTGATATGCTTTCGCTGCAAGGGAATCCGACCGAACACGGCAAGGATATGCGCCAAGACGCATCGTACCGCCCATGTCCTGGACGTCCTTCTGTTCTGGGAGCAAATCGATAACTGGATACGGTGTATCCGGCTTAATTTCACTCGTGTGTGCACCGCTGAGTTTAGCGACATTGCGCGCGTATTCGATCACGGCAATTTGCATTCCCAAGCAAATACCAAAGTACGGGATATTTCGCTCGCGAGCATAACGGCACGCGACGATCTTCCCCTCAATCCCTCTATCTCCAAAGCCACCAGGCACGAGGATTCCATCCACTCCTGACAGCAGCTCGTCCACATTTAATTCGTTGACATCTTCAGCCTGGACCCATCGCAGGTCTACATGTGCGTCATTTTCAAAGCCACCGTGGTTCAGAGCAGCCATGACGCTCGCGTATGCGTCCGGCAATGCAACGTACTTGCCAACAATCGCGATGGTCGTCTGACGATGTAACCCTTTGACGCGGTTCACCATGCGTACCCACTCATCCATATCTGGTGCGGGTGCGTCAATGCCAAGTTGGCGCAAAACAATGTCATCAAGGCCTTCTTCACGCAGCATCAAAGGAACTTCATAAATGACATCCGCATCACGTGCTTCAATGACGGAATCTTCATCTGTATCACAGAACAGAGCGATCTTACGCTTCACATCATCGCTGAGCGGCACCTCTGTCCGGCAGACAATGATATTCGGACTGATACCGATGCTGCGAAGGGATGCAACACTGTGTTGCGTTGGCTTCGTTTTTACTTCACTGGCCATTTTCAAGTACGGAATTAGGGTGACGTGAATATAGAGGACGTTGTTGCGGCCGACTTCGCCTTTCATCTCCCGAATCGCTTCGAGAAACGGTTGGCTTTCGATATCGCCTACGGTACCGCCAATCTCCGTGATCACGATGTCCGTGTCCGGCTTGGCAGCCTGCATAATACGCTCTTTAATTTCGTTGGTCACATGAGGAATCACTTGAACCGTACCGCCTAAGTAATCCCCACGACGCTCCTTGGAGATAACCGACCAGTAGATTCGTCCGCTTGTAACGTTGTTTGCCTGACTGAGATTATTGTCAATAAATCGTTCGTAGTGACCTAGGTCGAGGTCCGTTTCCGCACCGTCATCTGTGACGAACACTTCGCCGTGTTGATAGGGGCTCATTGTTCCGGGATCGACATTAATGTACGGATCAAACTTTTGTATTGTCACCTGCAGCCCGCGATTTTTGAGCAAGCGTCCCAAAGATGCGGCGGTAATCCCTTTACCGAGTCCGGAAACGACGCCACCGGTCACGAAAATATATTTCGTGCTCATGAAAGATCCTCCTCAATGAATTCACACAAAAACAGCGTTCTGGCCTCAACCAGAACGCAAGTGGAGAAGAAACCAGAAAATCAGTCTTCTTCCTCTTCTTCTTCATCTTCCTCTTCGTACAACGTGTCTTCCTCAGCGTCTTCGTCGTCGTCTACGTAGTCTTCATCCGCGACGGCTTCTTCCTCATCTTCCGAAGCAGCATCAAAGTCCACTTCATCCTCGTCGTCAGACGGCGGTGTAACGAAGTCGTTGTCGTCCAACTCGGCAACATCGACGTCTTCATACTCTTCATCATCATCGTCGTCATCGCCAAAGGCGTCGCCCGTTTTGCGAACGAACTTCTTACCACTTAACCGATCCGCAACTTTGTCCGTCGGATACCAACGATTCAATCCCCAGACGTTCTGCCCAATGCAAATAAAACGACCGTCAATGTTGATTTCAGTAAAGACCCGTGCAATGACCTCGTTGACCTCTTCCTCGGAGAGATTCCGGAGTTCCTGAATTTCCTTCATTATATCGCGAAAATAAAGCGGCTCTTTTTTTACCTTGAGGATCTCGTAGGCAAGCTCCACCAACGGCATTTGCTGGATCTCGTGATCCGGCCGCGTCAACGTGACAGCCATTCACACCCGTCCCTTCTGTACCTCTTAGCAAATACATGGATTATAGCACACGCTGCAAGCGAGTGTCATGGCCGAACAAAATAAAAGTATTTCCAGCCTACATCATAGGCTTCATCATAACCAAATTCCCACTGCTTTTAACCGTGGCGGCGGAAAGCGCTGGGGGCGCTCGGCCGGGTGGCGGATTAGGGGAACAAAGTTACCTTATTCGTTGACGCGAGGCGTGTTTGGCATGAACAACGGACTCGCATTCCGTTATGTGACCAGATCAGCGCGTGGATGAAGCGCGATCGACGGGATAACGGAATCTCATTCCCCTGCTCTCGGTTCACCGCCGTCGGGCGAGGCGCAAGGGATCGTGAGTCCGTTGTCCGGGCCCGGCAGGCCCAAGGCCCGAGCTACCGGCTGGGGGTGCACCGGGAGT